>PFOE01000060.1 GCA_002792355.1 Candidatus Roizmanbacteria bacterium CG_4_10_14_0_2_um_filter_36_35
CTTCCACACATCGGATCAACGACTAAATCATTTTCCTTAGTATACCTTTGTAATAAATTCCAAATAACTAAAGCGGGCGTAACTCCATTAAATTTATAATTTCCATAGTTTTGATTAGAAAAATTATTCTTTTTTCCGATTATAAAATTGCCTGATATTTTCTTTTACCCAATCATAAAAATCAATTTCTAAAAATTTCAAAAACTCTTCAAATTTCTCTTCTGAAAACTCTATTTTATTGTCTTCAAAATATTCCTTACAAATACTATGAATCTCATTAATATTTATTATTGTTGAAAGTTTTTTGTTCATCTTGTTAATTTTTTAAAAATAATTTTACTATTTTCATCAACAGAATATGTATAGCACGCTAAATTATATAATCTATCATAATCATCAAATTTCTTGATAATTTCCTGTTCTCGCTCTCTTTGATTACCAAAATCTCTACCAACTACAATACCTTGTATCATTTCTTTTTTAATCCCAGGAAACAATCTTGCTGTCCATTCAATATATTCGATTAACTGGTCAATTGAATCTGATTCTAAAACACCTTTTTTTAACTCAAACACACCTACACCAAGTTTGAGCCACATATCAAACAAATTTTTTTCATAAACAGCAATAATATCTACTGCGCCACCAGCAATATAAGTGCTAACCTGATTATAAATGTCAACAAAATATTGTGATTTATCTCCGTTCACAAATTGGGTTAAGGAATTCAACTCGTTCTGATCGTTCAGTAAATAAGTTTCAAGTTGAGACTCTAAACGAAACTCTTTTAATCCTTCCCCCAAAAATTCTCGTGGATCAAAATTATTTTCCTCTTGATTATGACCTTTTTTAGGGCTTTCTTTTGTTGAACCATAAGCATTTTGTTGTACTAATGATTCAAGTATTAATTTCCCTTCGCTTGGTAAAAGATTTATAATGCTTTTATTGATTAGCGCTGAACTATCAATAACGGATTTTATTCTACCTTCTTCCCGTAGATCATAAAGTTTTTGCGCTGAAATCGGTTTTTCGCAAATATGTTCAACAGTCGTGTCAATTTTTACACGATAAGGATATTTATCTTTTCCATTTTCATCTTTTGCCCAAACCAATTCATCATTATAAAAAGGCTCTGAAACAACTTTGAATGGTCCATAAATAAAAGGGCGAGTTCTGTTTCCAATTTTTTGTGTTGTGTAGATAAAAATGAAATTACCTTTATGAACATTGGCTATTTGATTCATTTGTGTGCGACCGACGCCAAATAACCCATATTCAAAACTCTTTTCATAAAAAATTGGAGTAATAAAAAGATGGAATTTATATCGTTGCATAAGACAATTTTATCATTAAAAATTATTTAATTCAGATATTTTTTTGAAAATAAAGGCTAATTTTCTTTTCTCTTCGGGCTTAAACCAATAATCAATTCGGTCATGTATAGGCAACTGAACTTTAATGTGTTCAGAATAGAAATTTAATTTGTTCTTTAATTCAATAAATGCTTTTTCTAATTTAATCGGCGATATTGGAGTAATTTTTGCCTTTGTAATCAACACAGCAACAGGATTTATATCTACGCCAATTGATTTTCTTCCAAGAACTTTAGATTCAACTAATGTTGTGCCACAACCTCCAAACGGATCAACAACTAAATCATTTTTTGTTGTATATTTTTCGACCAATCGAGATACGATCTGGGGAATAAATTTAGCAGGATAACGATGATAACCATGGGTTATATAGGCAGTATCTTTCCTTGTCTTGTCAGCAAATGACCAGGAGTAATCTATTTTAATCTTTGATAATAATTTTTTAATCTCGTCTTTAGACATGTGTAATTTTATTATAGATGTTTTTTAAAGCAAAAGTATATGTGATTATCAAAATTTAAAGTATTATTTTCTACATCTATAGCAAATCTCGATAATTATCAAATAGGTAAAGTAGAGGGGATTAAATTGTATTCTTGTGTTTGAGATATTTTAGATAATTCCTTCAAAAATTTGATAAACTTATCTATTATAGAGTTCGAAAGAAGACAACGGAGGCTCACAGTTTGCAACAAGACGGGCTCGCAAAGCGAGCCCTTATTTATTTTGGAGCTTAAAATCAATATTTTTGTCAACCAAAGAAAACTTCGAACCCATCTTTTTGACAAATTCTGAAAGTTCTTGGTACTTTCTTTTTAGAGCTTTAATTTTTTTGCTATTAAGCCCTAACAAGAATTCCTTTGCGAGTTCGAACCAATTGTTTCCCTAGCGTTCAAATGAGAAAAAAAATGCTTAAACTATTTTCTTCCCCTTAACCACTTTACTCCTTTTAGCAAAGCGGCATACAAATCGTCTTTCATTGATATTTGAAGTCCTTTAAGCTCAAATTTCGAAGGATTTCTATCCTGAAATTTAACAAAGGGCACATCTTCTATAATAGCAAGAGGTGTTTGTTCGTTTCCCTCACCCATGACTAAAACTGCGGTAGCGGCTAGGGCGTCCACAATGTTGGCTTTGGTTACATGTAAAGGCCTACCAAAAATGTCGGGTTTTCCGATGTAATTATTTAAGGCCGAAAAACCGCTATGAGCAATTGCTATTCCTGTTGTTCCCCATCTTAAAGGAGTAGTTCTGCTATCAGTTATAATAATTCCCACGTGCTTCAATGAAAACTTTTTCTTTAAGTATTCCCTTATCTCGTTGGCTGTTTTTTGTGGGTCTTTTGGCCAAAGAACATAGTACCCATTTCCGTTTGACTCATCAATACCCGCGGTTGGAACTAAAAGATTTCTCTTTATAGTAAGTGTGATATTATACTTGTTCCCGTGGGATGGCAGATAATATTCTGCTTCTTGTTCTATCAGTTTTTTCTTATCTATTTCTCCTATCTTTATTACACGCCCTTCACAAATAGAAACAATTTTAGAAGTCACAACGACGATGGATTTCTCTTTGAAGGAAGATATATATCGATTAATTACTTGAGGCAAAGCCTGTGGAGAAGTTATTTTACGGGTTTTTATTGGAATCGTTTTCATAGATTCAACTAACTTAAAATTTTGTATTTTAATAATAATGTTCCACTCTGATTCAATCTTTTAATGTTCATCAGTTCCAGTAATACTTCAAATTCCCCTTCCCTAACAAGTGTTTTTCCTTTTCCAAAAATCCTAGGTTCCAGAGTAAGATATAATTCATCAACGAGGCTTTCTTTTAAGAATAAAGCATTTATCGTTCCTCCTCCAAGAAGTAGCATTTGTTTAAAACCTTTGTTTTCCAACTGCTTGACAAGCTGTTGTGGCGACTCATTACTAAACTCAAGTTTTCCCGGAACAGCATTTGCACTGTATCTTCCAGGGTTCCTTGTTAAGATGATTCTTAATTGGCTACCATCTAGCTTTATGTTTTTTCGCGCTGCTTCGTAAGTTTCGCTCCCCATCACATCAAATTGTTTTTCTTAAGAAGAGAAGAAAAATATTTCTTGTCCTCCTTAGATGTCCATTTATAAATATCTGGGTCATTGCCCTTTGTTATTTTTCCATTCAGGGTAGCAACCATAATCATAATAATTTTCACTTAAATAAACAAAGGGTGTTTCAATAAAAGTCTTTATCCCCATCAACTCTGAGACAATGATGCAAAAGATGTAAAGGGCGAAAAAAAGATCAAATCTGTTTATTTTTAAATTAAGTTTTTTTTGGTTCATAGAGAAGAATAATATTCAAGGAGTTAACTCGTGGATTCATATAGCCATTATTATAACAAAACCACTTAGGCTGTCAATTTTAAGACTACAGCTTTTTGACACCGACCTTTGTTTCTAGTATAATACACGTCTGCTTATGTTAAAAGAAGTAGAACCGTGAGAGGACAAAATAAAGTTTCTAGCAAGTATAGTATGATAGCTGAAATAGCTCCCGAGTTGGGACTAGAAGTGCATATTGAACCTGAATATGGTTACGTTGGTCAGATAAAAACCAAAGACGGCAGAATATTTTACTTTCGCAATACAAGCTTTGACTTAAATGGACAAAGCTCTGGTGATAACGCAAAAAGATAAGGGATATGCTGCCTATTTTATGAAACTCATGGACTATCTCATACCTGAAGGAGGAACTTGTTGTTGGACTAGAGTATATATTTAATGAAATTAAGGACCGTGTAGCCATTTTGCAACGCTTCGTTGAGGGCGATGACTACAGAATTGTAGTCCTAGATCAGGAAGTTATTGCTTCATATCGTCGGTTGCCATTATCTGTCGAAGGAGATGGAGTCCATTCAATAATTCAATTACTCCAAATCAAGCAAGAAAGATTTCGCCAAATGGACCGTGATAACGGTAATTAAAACTGACGATCCTAAAATCAAAAGGAAGCTAATGCGTTCAGGCTTAAACTTTGATGTAATACCCGCCCCTGACAAAGTTTTACCTCTACTAGACAACGCAAATTTATCTGCGGGTGGAGACGCCATTGACGTTACCGATGTTATGCATCCTAGCTATAAAGAAACTGCCATAAGGCTATCTCGTGATATGGGCTTACGTTATAGCGGCGTTGACATCATTACGGCCGCACCAATTGAAAACCCAATTGGCCAGTATTTTGTTATCGAAATTAATGCTGCGCCCGGACTTGATTATTATGTGGAGATGGGAGATAAGCAACGAAGGACGGCTAGAGAGATGTATAAAAAGGTCTTAGTTGCCATGACTAATCCAAGGTAAACCCGAACAGGTCTGAAGATTTATCTATTTTTGTCTATACTGGACGAATTAAAATAGATAACTATATTTAATTATAGTAGATTAGATTCCGCGTCTTTTTCTACGTTCATAATCTATTTTATGTTTCCAAGCAGACTTCCAATTAACTCCATAAACTCCAGGCCTGTATATTTCTAAAAATAATTTTTCAAAAAAATTAGCAATTTTTTCATTTCTAACAATATTTTTAAGCGATCTCACTATACCTTTACTGTTTTTTCTAATCATTTGAAATTTAGCAATAGTATTAGGAGTGACTTTTAGAACATCACTGATATTAAAATAGTCAATTTTTTTCATAAGAAGATAGATAATAGCAACTCTTTTGGCAATCATTATCCGTTCAGTAGGTGATAGCAAATCGTATATTACCTGAGAAAACTCTTCTTCCTCTGTCTGTTTACCAACTGCCTCGAAAAACAGGTCAAAAAGTTTCTCAAGAACTTTGTCTGATACAGGTAAACGGGAAATTCTAGTCATACAATCAATAATTTCAAAAAAGAATTTAAATGTCTATAGACTATATTCTACAAAAGAGCATTTTTAGATTATTAGGAGGCGATATATTTCTCGATATCATACATCGGAAATAAAGGAGAAAAAACGACCGACTATAATTAATTATAGTGAAGAAAAGTGATTAGGCAAAAAAGGATGAAAGCGCTTCTTTACTAGATCTTATGAGAAGCTGGTTTCCTAAAAAAAGAGGAGGCAGTTCAGAAGGTTAATCTTAAAGAAGTTTTTTTTGTTCCACTTTATTAATTTTAAGGTGAGAAAGGGCTTTTGGGGTGAGAGAGCGGCCGCGGGAGGTTTTTCTTAAGAATCCGATGCGCAGTAAATATGGTTCGATGAATTCCTCGACCGTACGAACTTCTTCAGAAAGTGCCGAAGCAATAGTTTCTACACCAATAGGCTGATTGTTAAATTTTTCTGATAGTATACTCAAATACCGAGAAGTTTCGGACACCCTTAGGGTGTACAGGTATACTACAGTTTGAATAAATCTTCGTAGATTTGGTTCATTTGTTCAATTAGGTTATTATCTCCTTCTTAATTCCAATTTTTCACTACCAAGCTTATATGTTTCTATAATAGATGTTTTATTAATTATCCATTTCTTTACTTTTTTTAGAAAGGTTTCTCTGTCAGGAAAAAAAATAAAATTATTGGTCTTTGTTATTTCTAGACGTTTTATAATTTCATCCTGTATCTCATCAGTTGTCTGGTTTGTATGAAGATAGTATCTAGTCGGATTCTTAAGCTTAAAATAGTCGTAAAACAGGACATAATCCGGAAATATAAACAACCAATTGTTATTAACGTCAAGTTTTTCTTTTATATTTTTTAATACGTCAAAATAATTTTTACTAAATTTAAGCCCGGCGATTTCATCTTTTTCCGGTTTAAACAGACCGGGCGAAAAACTCTTTTTAAAAGAAACTTTCGGAATACCGCTAAAACGGATTTTCAAAAAGGAAAAACTGTGAAACACAAGCAAAGAAGTTAAAACTCCTGACATTAAAATTAAAGAAACGTAATTTTTCCAAAACTTTCTCGTAAAAAAGAAAAAAATAATAAGTGTGGTTATTAAAAAAAGAGTTGTTGATTTAATTTTAAGAATAAAATATCCAAATGCATAAAAAATAAAACTAGCAGGAATAACCAAAAGTAATATTTTTGTCTTAATATAGTTCTTAAAATTAGGAAGCTCTGATATAAAATACGAAATATAAAAAGGCAACCAAACTGCGGCGTACCACAGATGCCCTTCATCAGAACGGTCGATCGCCGTGACATAACTTAAAGCGGAAAAGAGGGCAAAAGCTCTTATCCCTGTTTGACTGCTTGAACTAACATATAAGCTCAAAGAAGAAGAAAATAAAAAGATTAAAATCGACAAAAAAATCAAACCAACCGGTGGAGGCGGTATGGGAAGACCCATCATTTTAGGCTGAATAATTAATCCGAGATATAAGTTATCATAAAAAAAATTCTTTAACGATCCTGTAAAAAAGATATATATCAGTATTGGAATCCATACTGTCAGAAAACCTATTAAAGAAGGAATCAATTTTTTATAATCTTCTTTTTTTCCAAAATAAGAAACGATAATAGATATAAGAAGAAAAATTCCTGCTTCGATACGAAATAAGAAAACCAGTCCTAAAAGTATGCCAAGAAAAATATTTTTTAAATGTAACGATTTAAATTCACTTAATAACACTATAAAAAACAGCGCGATAAAAACATGAATATCATAGGCAGAATATATAAAAAATAGAAATATTAACGTTGTTAGTGACGCTAAAAGAAAGCTTATTATAGAAGATTTAAATTTCTTGAATATTTTGTAGGAAAGAAAAAACAAAAAAGCCGGAAAAAATATTCCTGGTAATAGGATAAAATATAGTCCCATCGTCGGAACGGTTGCGCCAAAAATTTTAAACAGTAAAGCCATAATAAGATAACGGCCTGGAGGATAAACTACGCTAAAGCTTTTATAGAGACCTTCACCTTTATAAGTATTTAGAACATTGATAAAATTTGTTTCCTCGTCTGACGGAATATAAGTCTCTCCGGCTGAATCCCGTATTGCCATAAGGCTACCATGAACAAAAAAGATATAAATCAACAAAGCAATAAAAAAAAAGGCGGTCAGGGTTTTTATTTTTTGCAGTTTCATTTTAAAATCTAATCTTATTATATAATTATACTGTGAGTGGGGCATAATTATCATTCTGACCCTGCTCAACGAGGGAAGAATCTCAAAAAGAGATCCTTCGTCGTCCTGCCACAGCGGGACTCCTCAGGATGACACTGGGTGAAACTTATGAAAATCGATATTATTATTCCTGTCTATAATGAAAGTCTATATATAGAAGCCTTTTTAAACGATCTGCTTAGAGAAAAAACCTCTTTAAACTCTATCAGAAAAATTATTATTGTCGATGACGGATCAAAGGATTCTACAAAAGATATTATCAAAAATTTTAAAGATAATAAAATAGTTTTAATTAGTTATTCAGTTAATCAAGGAAAAGGTTATGCGATGAGAATTGGTTTAGAAAGGGCTAAAAAATTTCAAGCAGACGGAGTTATTTTTATAGACGGAGATGGTCAACATAATCCAAAACATTTGGCTAAATTAATTAAAAGCCTGGAAAATAATTCCCTTATTTTTGGATTCAGAAAATTGACAAAAAATACTCCATATTTTAGAAGACTCGGAAACATTATCATCAAATACTTGTTTAGAACTTTTTTCAATATAAAAAGACATGATCTTCTTTGTGGATTTATGGCAATAAGAAGTGAATTATTTTCAAAAATTGTTTGGGAATCAAATGATTACGGAGTAGAAGTGGAGATATCAGCCATCGTTGCTAAAAAAAGAATCTCTTTTAAGGAAATTCTTATTGATACATTATATTTAGACGCTAAAAAAGGAGTTTCTTTGATAAAAGCTTTTTTTATTTTTTTAAAAATTCCATATTGGTATTTTAAATACAATGAAAATAATCAGTAAAAACATAAATAAAATAGTTATCTTATTGCTCATCGGCATTTTTGCTATCCTTTCTTTCAAAAAAATTTATAGTTCGGATACTTTGGTTCCTAATTTGGAACCTTATCCGGACAGTTTATATTATTCTGTTCCTGCTTGGAACTTCGTTCATGGTAACGGTTTTGTGATGAAGACGCAAAATACGATAATAAAACAACAGACGCCTCCTTTATACGGTATATATTTAACTCCTTTCTTCGCATTATTTAAAGATGCCAGATCTTTTTATTTTGCCAACATGATATTAGCTGTAGCTTCAATTATTTTTTTTGTTCTGATAATAGAAACTATGTTTGTAGGAAAAGGTTTATATAAAGCAGTTCTAATTTTTTTTCTTGGTTTTTTTCTTGTCACCAATTTTTATTTTTATACCATACCTCAGTTATTAATGGCTGAACCAATTACTATTTTTTTAGTAACTTTAGGTATTTATTTATTTGTTTCGAAACCAACTATTCTTAAAACATTAATCGCCGGTCAAATCGGGTTTTTATTAATTTTAGTCAAGCTTTCCAATCTCCCATACGGTATTTTATTAACAATAATGTTTTTTACTAAATATTTCTCAACTAAATATTTAAAGACGTTTTTAATAAGCTTTGGAGTCGGCATCGTTTACTTTTTGATCTATATCTTTAAAAGTAAACTTTTATTTAATCACAAAAATCTGCAAGGCGGATCAGACTTTAATTTTAACCATTTAAAACAAGGATTAACTGTATATGCAAGAACACTTTTTGGTAAAGCAGGAATCAGATATTTGTGGTTTACAGAAAAATTTGTTCCTACAATTGTTGTTTGTTTAAGCATTTTAGGTTTTATAGTGGGTGTATTAAAAGCTCCTAACCGGAAGGTTTCTTTGTTTTTTTTAATTTTTATTTTTATCGTTGTCTTATTTATGTCTTTTTTTGTGGTTCAGGATCTACGCTATATTATCGCCATTCTCCCGATCTATCTTGCATCAATGGGTTATTTAATTCAGACAGTTTCTTTGAAAATAAACGATAGCTTTGCGATTTTGTTTATGTTAATAGTAATAATACTGTCTTTATTTTTAAAGAGTCAGGGTTATAAGGAAAACGAAAGAGCAATAATCACCTTTA
>PFOE01000092.1 GCA_002792355.1 Candidatus Roizmanbacteria bacterium CG_4_10_14_0_2_um_filter_36_35
CAGGTTTTAGGGGGATTATTTTTTATTCCAACGAAAAAAAACAAGGTAGCCAGCAACAATCATTAGAATAAAAGTAAGTAAAAGTAAATAAGGATTAAATTGGCTCATGTATGTTTTTTGATATAAAAATATAAAATAATTATAACAATAGAACTTACGGAGGCAGCATATAAATATGTATTTCCAATAGTCCACTCAATCATATTTTTTTTGTTTTTTGATAATTTCTAAAGAAACGACAAAAAATGCTCCAGACATGAATAATGATACAATAAAATAAAACAAAAATTCAATAAGGCTAACTGATCGCGCTATTAAAGGCGTGATAATTCCTCCAGAAAACCAAGCAACGCTGATGTTTCCAGTTATTTCAGAAACCCTGTTTAATTGAGTTGAAGATAATTTATGCATTAAAAAAATCTTACATTTCCTTAATCTATTTGTCAGTAGGATATACGCTACAAAATTAGTTATTTGGAATACTAAGACAATGAAAGATTAACAATATACCAATGTTTTACCTTCTTATTTTATCGCAGAACTTTTCCATCCTTTCAAGGCCGCGGCGGATATGGTCTGTGCCGGTTGCATAGGTTAGGCGGATGAACCGGTCATCGCCGAAAGCAACCCCAGGAATAGCGGCAACATAAGCGTCGTCTAAAAGTTTTTCGCAAAAGTCCATTGAACCCTTAACTTCTTTTCCGAAAAAATCAGCCACATTGGCAAAAACATAAAAAGCGCCGTCTGGACGGTTGGCATAAACGCCCTTAATCCTGTTTATTCTTTCGATCATAAAATCGCGCCTTTTTTTATATTCCCAGACCATTTTGGGAACGTGGTCCTGGGGTCCGGTCAAAGCGGCCAGGGCGGCTTTTTGGGAGATTGAGGAAGCACAGGATGTCGTGTGATCTTGAAGACGGATCGCGGCTTTGATGACTTCTTCTGGGCCGGCCGCATAACCGATACGCCAGCCGGTCATGGCGTAGGTTTTGGAAACGCCGTTAACAACGATAGTCAACTTCCTGATTTTGTCATTGATTGAAGCAATGCTGTGGTGTTTTTTTCCGTAAGTCAACTTTTCATAGACCTCATCCGATAGAACGATAATATTATGTTTGATGCAGACATGAGCAATCTGTTTTAGTTCTTTTTCCTCATAGACGACTCCGCTCGGATTTGCCGGTGAGTTTAAAATCAGGATTTTGGTTTTTGGAGTGATGGCTTTTTCAAGGCGCTGCGGGTCGATTTTAAAGTTATTGGTTTTTAAAAAAATACTTTTCCCGCCAGCAATTTTGACCATTTCTGCATAAGATACCCAATAAGGGACGGGGATAATAACCTCGTCTTCTTCGTCAACAAGCGTCATAATTATGTCAAAAAGAGCTTGTTTGGCGCCTGTGGAAACAATAATTTCTTTAGGCTCAAAGTCAAGCCAGTTGTCACGGCGGAATTTGGCGCAGATGACTTCCTTAAGTTCGGTGATTCCTGAAGTTGCCGTGTATTTGGTAAAACCATCATCAATTGCCCGTTTGGCCGCGTCCTTGATATTTTGCATCGTATCAAAGTCAGGCTCGCCAGCTGCCAAAGAAACAACGTCAAGCCCTTGGCGCTTCATCTCCTTGGCCTTGGCGGTAATTGATAGAGTGAGAGAAGGCTGAATGCTTTTAGCACGTTTGGATAATTTCATAAAAAAACATTTGTCATTCCGAGCGGAGCGAGGAATCTAGGCCGAAGGCCGTAATTACGCTTCGGGACGTCTGACGTCCCTTCGCTAGATTTCCCTGCCTGCCGGCAGGCAGGTCGACTTCGTCTCGAAATGACTAAAGGGCCGGTGGGCCCGAATTAATAATTGACTGGTAAACACCCGGATATTTTTTCATATTCTCTACAAATAATCTTGCTAAATTTTTCGCTGTTTGTAAATAGCTTTTTTTATCAGGCCAGAGCAGAGCCGGATCGAGGATTTTTTGGTCGACTCCGGGAACTTTATTTGGGACATAGAGATTAAATATTTTATCGTGACGGCAGTCGCCCCTATCTAATTGGCCGGATAAGACCGCCGTAACGATATTTCTAGTTTCATAGACCGGGATTCGGCGACCGACTCCGTACGCGCCTCCGATCCAGCCGGTATTGACTAAAAAAACCCTGGTTTTGTATTTCTTCAAGTATTTTTTAAGGAGATTGAGATAGACCATTGGTTTTAAGGGCATAAAAGGTCCGGCAAAATAGGCAGAAAAAGTCGGTTTTGGTTCAATAATTCCTCTTTCTGTGCCAGCCAGTTTTGAGGTATAACCTGATAAAAAGTGGTAGGCAGCCTGGTTTAGAGTCAGTCGGGCGACCGGAGGAAGGACGCCTGAAGCATCGGCGGTCAAAAAGATTACATATTTAGGATGTTTTCCAGAGCCAGAAGCGATTGAGTTTTTTATAAATTCTAGAGGATAGACCGCTCTGGTATTTTCTGTAAATTTGTCTGAGTCAAAATCAAAGTCGCCGTCTTTTTTTAAAACCACATTTTCCACCAGAGCTCCTTTTCGATGAATGGCCGACCAAATCTGCGGTTCTGACTCTTTTTTAATTCTGATGCATTTGGCATAGCAACCGCCTTCGAAGTTAAAGACACCTTGGGGCGACCAACCATGTTCGTCGTCACCAATCAATCTTCTTTCCGGGTCAGCAGAAAGAGTAGTTTTTCCGGTTCCTGAAAGACCGAAAAAAAGAGAAGTGGTTTTTCCGCTTTTTTCTATATTAGCGCTGCAGTGCATTGGAAAAATCTCTTTTTGGGGCAGGAGATAGTTCATATAGGTAAAGACTGATTTTTTTATCTCGCCGGCATATTTAGTGGCGCCGATTAAAATGGTTTTTTTATCAATGTTTAAGACAATGAAAGCTTCGCTATTGGTTCCATCAGTTTTTGGATCAGCCAAAACAGAAGGAGCGCAATAAAGGGTAAGGTTTGGTTTGAAATTTTGTAGGGACAGGTCTCGACCTGTCCTTACATCGGTTGGTCGACGAAAAAGATGGGTAGAAAAAAGAGCCTGGTAGGCATATTGGCAGTAAACTCGAAGTTTGATTGAATGTTTTTTTTGGGCACCGACCAAGACATCAACAACGTAGATTTCTTTTTGAGCAGAGAAAAAATCAGAGGTTTTTTGAAAAAGTTTTTGATAATTGGTTTCGGAAATGGGAACGTTGATTTTGCCCCAGTTGATTTGGTTATGAACTTTTGGACTGTCGACGATGAATTTATCGTTTGGCGAGCGGCCAGTATATTTGCCGGTATAGACGACGAGGGCACCTGATTTTGCCTGGACTACCTCTTTATTTAAGAGAGCTTTTTTTATAAGTTTGTTAACGGAAAGATTGCGGAGCATAGACCCGTCTTTCATATTGGTATTATACTCTTTTGTAGTCATAAATAAAAAGCTCGATACCACATTTTCTCATTAAAAGGGCAACCCCCCTCTCCGCCTACGGCGGAGGGTGCCTCCCTAAACATTCGAAAATGAGTATCTTCACTTTTTTTAAAGACGAGGTAATGTGATTTTTTCACTTTCGAGGGGACCGTCCCGCGAAGCGGGATGGTGAGACTCTCGTGTGATAAAAATTATATTGCCGAGTCTTTCCTAATTTTTAGTTTGATTTTTTATCGACTCAATTACTTCTTTTACTTCCTCATCGCTTCCTAGATAATAATGTTTGACCGGTTTTAGATTTTCGTCAAATTCGTAGACCAGGGGAATACAGTAGGGGACGTTGAGATTAATAATATCTTGGTCGGAAATATTGTCTAAAAATTTAATAATGGCGCGAAGAGAGTTATGATGGCCGGAAAGAATAACAGTCTTGCCTTTTTTAATTTCTGATAAAACCGCGTTTTGAAAATAAGGAACAGACCGGTTATAGGTATCTTTCAAGGATTCACCATTGGGTGGAGCGGCGTCGTAACTTCTCCGCCATAATTTAACCTGTTTTTCGCCGTATTTTTTAATGGTTTCAGCTTTATTTTGTCCCTGAAGATCTCCGTAATTTCTTTCGTTTAAGTGCCAGTCTTTGACAATGGGAATATTTTCCTGACCCAAAACCTGCAAGGCAATTTCTAGAGTCCTTATTCCTCTTTTCAAAACCGAGGTAAAACCAATGTTAAATTTATAGCCTTTTTCTTTTAAACGAAGAGCATATTTTTTTGTCATTTCCTCGCCTTCTGGCACAATATCAATATCAATCCAGCCGGTAAAACGGTTGGACCATTCAGTTAGGCCATGTCTAATAATAACCAGTTTGTTCATATTTATAAAAGCTCCGATACCGTTTTTTTCGACCGCCTCACCCCAAAGGGGCTCCAGGCGATTGTCTCAAAAAAAGTACCTTCGCTTTTTAAAGATTATTCTCAATTTCAATCAGCCTATTATATTTCGCCAGTCTTTCCGATCTTGAAAGCGAGCCGGTTTTGAGAAAATCAGCACCAGCAGCGTAAGCTAAATCAGCGATAAATGAGTCTTCAGTTTCACCAGAGCGGTGGGAGACGGCGACCGCCCAACCGTATTGTTTAGCTAATTTTATCGCCTCAACGGTTTCTTTAATCGTTCCGATTTGGTTAGGCTTAATGATGGCGGCGTTGGCGGATTTTTTTTCAAAACCGGTTTTCATCCGGTTGGTGTTGGTACAAAATAAGTCGTCTCCAATTATTAATTCTGACGGGTCCTGTATCGGGTTTCCTCCACCCTCAACACCCGTCAGAATTGCCGTGAATTTACTCCAGTTTTCCCAATCATCTTCCTGAAAAACATCTTCAAACGAATAAACTCCGTATTTATCCGCAAGGCTTAAATAATATTTAATCAGTTCTTCACCAGTGATTTCTTTACTGTCTTTTTTAAGAACATATTTACCTTCTTTAAAGAATTCAGAAGCGGCGGCATCAATCCCTAATTTGAAATCTCTTCCGTTTTCATACCCAATGTTTTTAGCCGATTCAATTATCAACTGAAAAACTTCCTCATTACTCTTTAAAGCCGGAGAAAAACCGCCTTCATCGCCAACTAAAATAGATAATTTTTTTTCTTTAAGATTTTTTTGAATGCTGTGATAAATTTCTGAACCGACTTTTATTGACTCTGATGCCAGTTGACGGCTTGGGATAATAATAAACTCTTGGATGTCAAAGTTCCAGTTAGCATGTTTCCCGCCGTTGACGACATTAAACATTATTTTAGGCATAAAAGGTTTTTCTCCTTGGAAATAGTATTCATTGATAAACTGCCAGAGAGGCTTTTTTTGGGACATTGCAAGAGCTTTAATTAGGGCTTGAGAAACTGATAAAATCGCATTGGCTCCGAGACGAGATCTGTTGGGCGTGCCGTCAAGATCGAGCATTAATTTATCAAGTTTGTCAAGTTCATCAAGTTTCAAGTTGAGAAGTTTTTTAGCAATAACTTCGTTAACGTTGTTAACTGCCTTTAAGACGCCGAGCCCCTGATATCTTTTTAGATCGTTGTCACGAAGTTCAACAGCTTCATGAGAACCGGTTGAGGCGCCTGATGGCACAGAAGATGAAACGTTTGTACCATCGTCCAGAGTAATAAAAGTTCTTAAGGTCGGATTGCCGCGCGAGTCAAGAATCTCAATCGCTTTAATATCTTTAATTTTCATATTCTTTTTTTGTCACCCTTCGTCGAGCTCAGGGTGACACAGATGTCATGGTGAGCTTGACGAACCATGACAACTATGTGTATTTTAACAAATAATCAACATGTTCTTTTAGTTTATCAGTTTTTGTCAAATAACTTCCTGGGCAAACAAAATCCGGCTTGAATTTTTGAGAATTGATGATTGGTAAAGTCTTGTCGTTGACAGCTCCGTCAAGGTAAATTTTATACCTATAGCCTAATTCTCTTAACTGTTCAACTTTGTTGAGTGTTTCCGGGATAAAAGGTTTTCCTTGAGCGCCGGGAGCAATTGACATTATCTGGAGAAAGGCAACTTTATTTAAGTCATATTTACTTGCTAAATCGCTAATTTGATCTTGTGGGTTAAGAACGAGACCGATAGTTTCTCCTCCCGTCATCCCGAGCGAGCGAAGCGAGTCGAGGGATCTTTCTTTAACTAGATCATAGTGAATGAAGACGTTTTTAATATTAATTTTATTTTTTAAACCATTAATTTTCTTAATATAGTCTTCGTAGTTTTTCACCATAAAGTGAAAATCAAAAATAAATTGTTTCATTGTTTCATTATTCGATTGTTTTTTTAAATCAAAAATAAAATCGTCAAGAGATGCGGTTTTGTTATCGATATAAATTCCGTCGGCGAAGTCGATCTGAAAATATTTATAATAGGGCGAGAGTTTTTTTATGGTGGTGAAATAATCTTCAGCATTATATTCTAATATTGATGGACAGATTTGCATACAATTATTTTATCATCTATTATATTGTCATTGCGAGCGAACGAAGTGAGTGGAGAAATCTTAAAAAGATCCCTCGACTTCCTGCCTCGCCGGCAGGCGGGCGCTCGGGATGACAAACAAGCCATGGATAATAAGCAGGTCTTAGAAAAATTTGAGAAATTAGTTGCCATCCAATCAGTCTCTACAGATTCCAAACGCCACAAAGAAATTTTAAAAGCAGCTGATTTTATCAAAAAAGAATTAATTAATTTGGACTGTCAGGTCAATCTATATCAAAAAGATGACTGCCCACCTCTAATTATTGCCTCATACAATTTTTGCACCGATCGTAGTAAAAATTGTAAAACAATCGGCGTTTATGCCCATTATGACGTCCAGCCCGAAGATCCGATTGACCAATGGAAAACACCACCGTTTAGATTAACAGTTAAAAACGGAAAGATCTATGGTCGGGGGACGGCCGACGATAAAGGTCATTTAATAGAAATATTGGTTGCCACTAAAAAATCAAGAAATAATATTGTTTTTATTTTTGAAGGAGAAGAGGAAATTGGCAGTAAAAATTTTAAAGAACTAATTTTAAAAGCAAAAAAAGATTTAAAAGAAATCGAAGCTTTTTATATCTTTGATATGGGAATGAAAGATAAAAACATTCCTCAGATTTATTATGGTTTAAGAGGTATAGTTGCTTTTGAGCTAAAGATAAAAACGAGCGAAATAGATCTCCATTCCGGAGTTTATGGAAACCGCGTTCCCAATCCGGCCCAGCTTTTGGCCGATTTAATGAGTCGAATGAAAGATAGTAAAACGGGAAAAATCAAAATACCTGGTTTTTATGATCAAGTTAAAGAAATCACCCAAGAAGAAAAAGATCTTTTATTAAAATCGAATGATACTTTATTATCAAAAATTTATCCGTCTTTGGATATTAACGGGATGATTTCCGGTTATACCGGCGAAGGGTCAAAGACGATTATTCCAGCCGAGGCGATGGTTAAATTTTCCATCAGATTAGTTCCCAACCAAGACCATAAAAAGATAGAACAATTAGTAGAAGGATTTATTAAAAATAACTTGCCCAAAGGTGTTGATTATAAACTGAAAATTTTTGGCGGTAACGACGCTTTTTATATAGATTTTAAAAACCCGCATACCAAAAAGACTGCCAAAATTTTGAGTCAAGTTTTCCAGGGTGAGACGAAATTTAACCGTTCCGGCGGCTCTGTAGTCGCGGCTGAAATATTACAAAGACTATTTGAAAAACCTGTTATTTTAATTGGATTTACCCTGCCTGACAACAATATCCATGCTCCGAATGAAAATTTTGATGAGGAAATGTTCTGGAAAGGTATAGTGGCTATCGAGAAAATCTTCGCGCAGTAAGGCGCTAAAAGGATTACTTTGTTGATTATACGCTACAGACAAACATAGGGAATAATGATTAAATAAACAAATAATCAAATCCGACAAATAAATGAAAAAATAATTTAAATGATTTTAATTTATTTAATCATTAATACATTTATTTGTTTATTTCTTTATTTGCTTATTTTAACATTTATGAAGGATAATTTATTGTATTATCTCTCGTTTTCCCACTTCCTCGGCATCGGGCCGATGAAGTTTGCTGCTTTAAAAAAACACTTTGGTTCGGCAAAAAAGGCTTATTTAGCTGATAAAAAAGAGTTCCTAGAGGTAGTCGGAGTTTCTTTGACGGAAAGATTTATAGATTTTAGAAATAAATTTGATTCAGTTAAAAAATTAGATGAATTAAAAAGAAAAAATATTGCTGTTTTAACAGTTGATAGTGATGATTATCCTGAATCGTTAAAGAATATCTCTGATCCACCGATTTGTTTATATGTTAAAGGTAATTTTAACGTTATTGCGAGGAGCCCTTCGACTTTGCTCAGGGTAAACTCCGCGACGAAGCAATCTCCTAAAGACTCGGTAGGACCAATTTTTATCACACGAGAGTCTCACCATCCCGCTTCGCGGGACGGTCCCCTCGAAAGTGAAAAAATTATCCCCACCTCGTCTTTTAAAATATTTTTTGCCATCGTTGGCACAAGGAATCCGACGAGTTATGGAATTCAAGTCGCCAGAAAATTTGCTTATGAGTTAGCAACTGCCGGTTTTATCATTGTTTCCGGGATGGCCTATGGCATTGATACGATTGCTCACCAGTCTTGTCTTGATGCTGGAGGGAAGACCATTGCGGTTTTGGGTTGCGGAGTCGATATAGTTTATCCGGCGGCAAATAGAAATTTGTATGAAAAAATTATCGAATTCGGTGGGGCGGTGGTTTCGGAATTCCCTCCCGGACAGTTCGTTTTAAAAGGACTGTTTGTAGCAAGAAATAGGATTATTTCCGCTCTTTCACATGGTGTGATGATTGTTGAGGGGGCAAAGGATTCCGGCTCGCTAATTACTGCGCGTTATGCCGCCGAGCAAGGGAAAGACGTCTTTGCGCCGCCTTCTCCTATTACTTCAGACATGTCAGCCGCGCCGAATTTGCTTCTCAAACAAGGGGCAAAATTAGTAACAACAGTAGAAGACATTTATGAAGAGTTTGACATGAAAATCACTCCGAAGAAAAAAGAAGATATTTTGGAAAAACTAAGCAAAGAAGAAAAAGAGATTTTTATTTTACTAAATGAAAAACCACAGTTAATAGATAATTTATTATTTAAGTTAAAGAAACCCATTAATCAGGTTTTAAACATTCTGTCATTAATGGAGATAAACGGAGTAGTTGAGAAAAACAATGAGAATAAGTATCAAATTAGATTATAATCAAATAATGATTTTGAAAGTTTATACCGATGGAGGATCGAAGGGAAATCCTGGGCTTTCTTCGATTGGAATTGTGATGTATTTGGATAAAAAAAAGATATTTGTGCATAAAGAAAGTATTGGCCTTGCAACTAATAACGAGGCAGAATACCAAGCGCTTATCAAGGCGCTTGAGAATGTCAAAAAAAGATTTCTCGACTTCTCTCGAAATGACAAAATTTCTTCTCCTGTCATCCTGAGCGAGTCCGATGTAACATCGGACGAGTCGAGGGATCTAAAAATTGAATTCTATTCAGATTCAAGATTGATGGTGAATCAAGTGAATGGAATATTTAAAGTAAAGAGCGGAAAAATAAAAGAATATATTTTGAAAATTCGATGCTTGGAACAAGAGATAAATCTTCCTGTAAGTTATTGCTTAATTCCGAGAGAACAAAATCAAGAAGCAGACAGATTAGTAAATAGTTTATAAATTCTTCAGCAACCTCCACAATTTGACTCGGAGTGCATTAGCGATTTTTCGTAAAGTCTTAATAGTAGGGTTGGCTTTCCCTTTTTCAATTCGTGAAATATAGGTGCGGTCGACGTCGCAAAGAAGGGCAACGTTTTCTTGAGAAAGGCGTTTTTTCTCCCTGATTTTGAAAAGACAACGACCCAGTCTGTCGTAGAAAAAGTTTCCGCGCATACTGGAAATAAAGAATAAATAATTATAAGAAGATTGTCTATAGGTTATAGGCTACAAAACCATAGTTTTGTAGCTTTGTGATAAGAAAGTTTTCTCGATATACCATGTAGATTATTAGCCTCAATTTATTTATCAAGTTTTTGGATACGACGGAGATATTTTCCGTCGGTTTTGGGAGAGGCGGAAAGAAAGGAGTCGATAATTTTTTGCGCTTCATCGACCGGAGTATAGTCTGAAGACAAGGTTAAAATATTAGCATGGTCGTTTTCTCTGATATGAGAAGCTTGGTGAGGATTCATGGCGACTCCGCATCTAACTCCCTTCAGTCTGTTGGCGGCCATGGCCGCCGCACAACCTGAACCGCAGATAAGAATTCCTAAATGATTTTCTGGATTTTGCAAAACTGCCTGGGCGACTTTTTGGCCAAAGTCAACCGCGTCATCCAAAGGGCTGTGTTCATAAGCGCCCAAGTCCTCAATACGGATATTTTTTTCATGAAGATATTCGAGAATCTGGTTTTTTAACTCAAATCCCCGGTGGTCAGCACCTATAAAAATAGTCATAGCTAGTTGGAATTAGTCAAAGTTAGTTATAATTAGTTTCAGTTTAGAACTATTTTTAACTAATTTCAACCAATTACAACTATTTTTAACTAAAATGTTCGACACTCACTGTCATCTTAACTTTCAGATTTTCAATGAAAGAGTAGATGAAGTTATTAAAACCGCAAAAGCAGTCGGCGTTGATAAAATTATCATTCCCGGGACCGATCTTCCAACGTCGAAAAAGGCGGTGAGAATTGCGGAAAAATACGAGGGGGTTTATGCGGCGGTGGGAATTCATCCCCATCATGTATTCGAAGTCTATTTGAAAGTTCGACACCATGTTTTTCGACCGCCTCACCCTAAAGGGACCCAGGCGATTGTCTCAAAACAGGTGTCTTCACTTTCTTCGATATTAAAAAATCCTAAAGTGGTTGCTATTGGCGAAGTTGGAATTGACAGGCATTATTATCAGAGAACAAAACATGAGAATTATCAAGTTAATCAAGAGCTTATAGATTTACAGAAACAATTTTTTATAGAACAAATAAAACTGGCGAACAGGTATAGAAAAGCCTTGATTATTCATAATAGGGAGGCGAAAAAAGATGTTCTAAAAATCCTAACCACTAACTACCAACTACTAACTACCCACTTTTCTGTCTTCCATTGCTGCGGGCCGGATGAAGAATTATTAGATTTTGCTAAAAAAAACAATATTTTTATCGGCGTTGATGGGGACATCACTTATCGAAAAGATAAACAAAAGTTTATAAAAAAAGTTCCCTTGGAGATGTTGGTTTTGGAAACTGACTCACCTTATTTATCGCCTTTTAAAAAGTTTCCCAACGAGCCGAAGAATATTAAGGTGACTGCGGAATTAGTTGCGAAATTAAAAAATATATCTTTAAAAGAAGTCGCGGAAAAAACAACAGAAAATGCGAGAAAATTATTTTTTATTTAATAAAAACTCGATACCGTTTTTTTCGCCCTCCTCACCCCGCCATAAACCTGCGGCGGGGCCCCAGGAGATTAGCTCAAAAAAGGTACCTTCGCTTTTTGAATTATCGATAAGAACTCTTTCTTAAACTTTTCTGGGGAAAAGAAGAGGCTTCTTTTTTTTGCCTGTTCACCCAATCTATTTTTTATTTCTTTATTGAAATAAATTTCACCGATTTTATCAGCGATGTCATTGGGATTTTTGGGGTCGGCAAAAAGAGCGGAGCCGGCGGAAATTTCTTTCAGGACAGGAATACCGGATAAGACTGACGGGCAGGAAAATTGAGCGGCCTCAAGAAAAGAAAAACCAAAGCCTTCGTCGCGTGAAGGTAGGATGTTAAGCGCTGTTTGTTGATAAAGTTTTAACAGTTGAGAATCGGGAACAAAACCGGCAAAAATGAAACGTTTGTCATTCTTAGTTTCTTCAATAAATTGTTTGAATTCGCGTTGCCAAGGATGATTGCTCGATACCGTTTTTTTCGCCCTCCTCACCCCGCCATAAACCTGCGGCGGGGCCCCAGGAGATTGGCTCAAAAAAGGTATCTTCGCTCCCTCTGAAAACGGTTCAAAAACTTTTCCCACAAATACGCAGGTGACATTGATTATTTTTATTGCCTTTGCCAGGTTGACAAGGTTTTTGTTCCAGGTGCCGTCGCCGACGTAGAGACAGAAGTTAGAAGATTGGTTTGGAAACGAGTTAGGAAGTTGGATTATGGAAGTTGGATTTTTTTCTAACTTCTCGTTTCTATTTTCCTGACCCGTTTCTATGCCCATCTTCCATTTTCCTGTTTTGAGAAAAATTTTAGGAAGACAAGGGTAAATTACTTTAATTTTGTCTTCCTTAATTCCCAAAATTTTTATGATGTCTTTCTTTGAGGCTTCAGAATCTGTAATTATTAGATCATAATTTTTCAGAGCCAGTTTGTTTAGAAAAATATTAATATTTCCCCTGATTCCTGCAGGAAAATGAGTGGGATATTTGAGGGGAATGACGTCGTGGATGACAGCGATCTGTTTTTGAGCGAGGCGTTTGAGAGTTAAGGGCGGTTGAAGAAAGTTGAAGAAAGGATTTATAAAAACAGAATTTTTAATTTTCAATTTACCTGCCTTGCCGGCAGGCAGGCAATTTTCAATGTTAGAGATAAATTTAAATTCTTTGGAGAAATTCTCTTTCAGAATTTGTAAGTACCGGCCGACGCCGCGTACCGCCGACTGGAAATCGGAGGCGGTAGGATCATAGACATAGACTTTTTTCATAAATTATATTCTTTCAAACTTTCCGTCAAGATGAAGATAATATAAATCAACTTTAAATTGGGGATATTTTTTCAGAATAGTTTTTTTGGCAATATTCAAATCTTTGGCATGGCGGTCATGAGTCGACTCTGTCCCGTAAGCGCCGCATTCTTCGTGATGAATCAAAACCACTTGTTTAGTGTGATGCAGTCGGACCGATATATCAAGCTGATTCATAATTGTTTTTAGATCTTTGGTCGATCCGGCAAAACCAACATAGTCATAAGTTTTATTTTGAAAATTTTCCTCCAACCATTTTTTTATGAATCTTTGAAACCGAAAATCAATGCAGGCGACGACAAACGCATCACAAGTATGGATGGACATAGGGAATCATTATAGAAAATTTTTTTCATTGATTCAAGACTTTTTATTAGTTGACATAAACTGTATTAACTACTATAATTACTACAGTTTATAAATTATTAAATAACTATGCAGCAATCAATCAACATGCTTGATTTTCGGAAAAGCCCGGGAGAAGTGATTAATGAAGTTTTTTATAATAAAAAAAAGATTATTTTAGAACGCGGGAAAAAGAAAATGGCCGTAATGGTGCCAATCGGCCTTTATGAAAAATTATTTATAGATGACGATATTGAGATATATTCAAAAACAAGAATTAAAGAGTTTAAAAAAGAAGATAAAATAACAAAAAATTTATCGGCTAAGATTAAAAAACTTCTTTAAATAAAATGAAACTATTTTTAGACGCTAATATTATTTACTCAGCGGCTAAATCAAAATTAGGCGCTTCTTATTTAATTTTTCAGTTAAGGGGGAGATTTAATTTCCAACTTATAAGTTCTCGTTTAGCTTTAGTTGAGGCAGAAAGGAATATTACAGAAAAAAAATCTTCGGAAACGGTAGAAAGTTTTTATAAACTAATAGAGGTAATAAAAATAATATCAGTTGATAGTAAACAAGCGAAACATTATTATAAAGGAGTTATTGAAGAGAAAGACGCCCCAATTTTGTATGGAGCAAAACAAAGTAAGGCAGATTATTTAATTACTTTGGATAGGAAACATTTTTTTACAAATGAAATAAAAAAAGAAAGATTTCCTTTTAAAATATTAATACCTGGAGATTTTATTAATAATCTGATGTAAATATGATTCTTGGACCGAAAAAATTATTACAACTGGTAAAAACAAAAAAACTTGTTGAAGATTTAGATAAGCGAGAATTAACAACTCCCGAAGGGGCTGGATTTGATATCCGATTGGGTGAAGTTCATAAATTAAATGGGGGAAAAGCGTTTTTGGGAATCAGTCATCGCGAAACTCCGAAAATAAAAACCGTTGCTAAATATAATCAAAATAAAATTTCTTCATATACAATAAAACCTGGGGAATTTGTTTTGATGTCATCAATTGAGACTTTTAACATCCCGCTTGATATTACAGTTAATTTCAAACCGCGAACAACTACTTTTCGATCAGGATTGTTTTTACGAACAGGAAACGTTGCCCCTGGTTATCATGGGAAGGTCACTTTTGCTGTAAAAAACGAAGGGCCGATTCCAGTAACCATGGAGTTGGGTTGTCGTTTTGCCCATGCACAGTTTTATCAAGTTGATGGCGGCGGGATGCAGTATAAAGGGCAATGGCAGGGAGGACGTGTCACGACTAAAAACCGTGAGAAACAAATTTAATGTCAAAATAATCAAATAAAGAAATAAACAAATAAATGATTGAATGAATAAATGAATTTAATTATTTTATTATTTATTTATTTAATCATTATGAATGTCGGTGAACAACAATATCTAAACTTGCTTGAAGACATTTTGAAAAACGGGGTCCGCAAAGTCGACCAGGGGACGACCGATGTTTCATACAGCGTCTTTGGCAGACAGATAAGGTTCGATTTAAACCAGGGATTTCCCTTGCTGACGACAAAAAAAATCTATTGGAAAGGAGTTCTCCATGAGCTATATTGGTTTTTATCAGGACAATCAAATATTAAATATTTAGTTGATAATAATGTCCATATTTGGGACGACTATCCCTTTAGAAGGTATCAATTTACAAAACCCCACTCCGCCAAGGCTTCGCGGGGTAAAGAAGAATTCATCGAGAAAATAAAAACGGATAAAAAATTTGCCGAGAAATGGGGGAATCTGCCGAGGATTTACGGTGAGCTATGGAGGCGATGGCCCACCTCCGCTAAAGCTACGGTGGGCAAGCCTACCCGTACTATAGATCAATTAAGTTGGGCGATAAAGGAAGTTATTCAGGATCCGGCCTGCCATAATGCCATCGTCACTTCTTGGAATCCAGAATATCTTTACACGATGGCCGCTTATAAAGACACTTCTCATTTTCCCATCTGTCACAATATGTATCAGTTAAATGTTAATGATGGAAGGCTTTCTCTCCAACTTTATCAGCGCAGTGCTGATATATTTTTGGGTGTACCCTTTAATATTGCCAGTTATGCTTTGTTAGCGCTAATCATTGCAAAAGTAACCGGTTATAAACCAGGCGAATTTATTCATACTTTTGGTGATGTTCATATTTATGAAATACACATAGAACAAGTAAAAGAACAATTAAAAAGAAAACCGCTGCCTTTTCCAAAAGTTAGTTTTAATCATGACTTTAAAACCATTGATGGTTTTAAACCAGAGTATGTCGTCTTGGAAAATTATCAGTCGCATCCGCCGATTAAGGCATCTCTTAGCGTCACCGGCGGGTATTATGGAAAAGGGAAAAACATTTTTAAAATTAAATAAAGACTATCCTTTTATGATAAATATCATTGCCGCTATTGGCAAAAATCGGGAGTTGGGAAAAGATAATAAACTTCTTTGGCACATTCCCGAGGACTTCAAAAGATTTAAGAAGATTACCGAAGGACAGGTGGTTATTATGGGAAGAAAGACCTATGAATCATTGGATAAAAAATATCGTCCGCTTCCCAACAGAATAAATATTGTTATAACTCGAGACGTTAATTATTCTTCGAGCGAAGTCGAGAAGAATGGTTCTCGACAGGCTCGAACCATAATATGTTCATCCATAGAAGAAGCCATTAATAAAGCAAAAGAATTTCATAAAGAAATCTTTATCATCGGCGGCGCTCAGATATACAGTTTGGCAATAAAATATACTGATAAACTTTATTTAACCTTAGTTGATAAAGATTATCCAGAAGCCGATGTTTTCTTTCCTGATTATTCAGAATTCAAAATGGTAAAAGAAGAAAAACACCAGGATAAAAAATACTCTTATAAATTTGTTGAATTTATTAAATAGTTGTATTTTTAATACCAGTCAGTATAATTATTTATGGCAAAATCAGATACAAAAGGAACTGATTTTAAATCAATGATGGGAAAACTCGAGAATACGCTTGAGACTTATTTAGTTGACAAAGCGCCATTTCAGCTGCCAGCAGGCGCCAAGGAAGTAATTGTCAAGTACGGTCCTTGGATTACTTTGATTCTTTTGATTTTAGCTCTGCCGGCGATTCTTTTTACTTTCGGTTTAGGGACGCTCGTCGCCCCTTTTGCTTTTTTAGGAGGGATGAAGGCTGGTGTTAATTTTGGGATTGGCATGATTTTTAGTGCGGTTGTTTTAGTAATAGAAGCTATTGCTATTCCTGGTCTTTTCAAAAGAGCCGTTTCTTCTTGGAGGCTGATGTATTATGCAGCGCTTTTGGGAGGAGTGGAGAGCTTAATTAGTTTTAATCTAAGAGGGCTTATCATCGGAACCGGAATTTCTTTGTATATTTTGTTTCAGATTAAAAGCTACTATAAATAATGTTTTCGCTCGGATGCGTCTTTTCGTTTATGCATCAAGCTATTAGGCTTGGTCGTAGATTATATATTTGGCAGCCACGCGTGACATAAACTCAAATCCGCATCCTTCGCGATCAAGAGAAACAACCTAAGATGGATTTAAATGCTTACGATTATTTTTTGCCGAAGAAAAATCTGGCTTTAAGTCCGGCTAATCCGCGTGATTCTTCAAAGCTTTTTGTCTATAACACGAAAACCGACGAGATTTTTTTTGACCGTTTTTATAATCTTGATAAATACCTGCCGAAAAATTCTTTTTTAGTTTTAAACAATACCAAAGTTCTTCCGGCGAGAGTTGAGATGAAAAAGGAAAGCGGCGGAAAAGTAATTGTTTTATTTTTAGTTAATACACCCTCTGTCATGGTTCGTCAAGCTCACCATGACAAGAGCGTCATCCCGACCAAAGTGGAGGGATCTAAACGAATGACAATATTAGCAATGGTTGATCGAAAAATTAACGTTGGTGGAAAATTATTCTTTGATGATAAAAATTTTGTTGAAATCCTGAGCCAGAAAGAGCATATTTTTGATTTGAAATTCAACTTTTCCCGGGGAAAATTGTTTGCTTTATTAAAAAAATACGGAACTATGCCGGTCCCTCTTTATTTAAAGAAGACTCCGCTTAACCGAGATGAGTTAATGGAAAAATATCAGACGATTTTTGCTAAAAAAGAAGGATCGTCAGCAGCTCCGACAGCGTCTTTGCATTTTACTGATAGGGTTTTTGATAAGCTAGAAAAAAAAGGAATAAATAAATATTTTATTACTCTTCACGTTGGTCTCGGAACATTTGCTCCGCTTACCGATGACAATTTAAAGACGAAAAAACTCCACGAGGAATATTTTGAGGTTGATAGTAATTCATTACAATGTTTTAAAACATTAAAATCAGAAGGGAAAAAACTGGTCGCTGTAGGGACGACAGTAACTCGAACGTTAGAAACGTTAACAAATTATTCTTCGAGCGAAGTCGAGAAGAATAGTTCTCGACAGACTCGAACTATAACTGGTAAAACAGATCTTTTTATCTTCTCTCCCTACGATTTCAAGATAGTTGATATTTTGATTACCAATTTCCACCTACCTAAGTCATCGCTTATGATGTTAGTTGAAGCGTTTTTACAGTATAAAGGAGCAAAAAAAAGTTTAGTAGAACTGTATAATATCGCTATTAAAAACAATTTCCGTTTTTATTCGTTTGGGGATGCGATGATAATTTTATGAGCGGTTTTTTTAAAGTTTTTTATAAATCAAAAAAATCTGGAGCTAGAATTGGGGAGATAAAGACGGATCATGGCGTGATAAAGACGCCGGCGTTTATGCCAGCAGCAACTAAAGGGACAATAAAATCTTTACCCCCACAATTTATAGAAGATATTGGTATTCAAGTGAGCTTTGTTAATACCTATCATTTAGTGACGCATCCAGGGGTAGATATTATTGAAAAAGCTGGAGGGATTCATAAGTATACAGGGTTGAATATACCGTTGATGAGCGACTCAGGAGGATTTCAAGTATTCTCTTTGGCAAGAAGCCAAAGAGAAAAACTGTCATTGCGAGGAACGATAGTGACGAAGCAATCCCTGCCTGCCGGCAGGCAAGGTCAAAAAGAGATCACTTCGTCGTCGACTTCGTCTCCTCCTCGCGATGACAAAAAAGTCGCCGATATTCGTGGGGAAGAACAACCATTATTAGTAAAAATTTCCGAAGATGGAGTGAAGTTCCGGTCGACTTTTGACGGAAAAATAATTGAGTTTACGCCGGAGAAGTCAATGGAATATCAGAAAAAAATCGGTGCCGATATTAATATTGCTTTTGACGAATGTACTTATTATCCGGCGAGTCATGAGTATGCGGAAAAGGCGATGAAGAGAACGCATGAGTGGTTACTTCGATGTATTAAATGTAAAGAAAGCTCGATACCGAAATTTTTTGACGGAAAACAACAAACCGCAAAAAATTTGGTATCCTCGCTTCCTTCTAGACAATATTTGTATGGAGTTATTCAAGGCGCCACTTTTAAAGATTTACGTAAAAAATCAGCTGAGTTTGTTGTTTCTCAAGACACTCCGGGGGTGGCGATTGGAGGAGTGTCGGTTGGGGAGTCAAAAGAAAAAATGCGAGAACAGGTGAAATGGATAAACAATTATTTGCCCAAAGACCGGCCAGTGCATTTGTTGGGAGTAGGGCAGATCGATGATATTATTGATTTGGTAAAGTTTGGAATAGATACATTCGATTGCGTTGAACCAACACGTCTTGCTAGGATGGGCCAAATTTATAAAGCGAAGATTTCTATTTTTTCGACCGTCTCACCCCAAAGGCCTGCCTGCCGGCAGGCAGGGGTCCCTAGGCGATTGTCTCAAAAACAAAAATCTTCGCTTTCAGGTCAAACGGATATTACTAAAAATATTTACAAAAATAATCTTGAACCAGTTGATAAAGATTGTAACTGTTATATCTGTAAAAATTTTACCAAGTCCTATTTACACCATTTATTTAAGCAGAGAGAAATTTTAGGATATACTTTAGCGACCTATCATAATTTATACGTAATGGAAAGATTGTTTGATAGAATTAGAGAAGCGATCGGAAATAATTTATTGTAATAAAGATGTCACGGTGAGCTTGACGAACCATGACGAGTAATTATAAAAGTCACCCTTCGTCAAGCTCAGGGTGACAAATTTTTCTTTATGTCAAGAGTTGATCAGGCGAGAGAAGGTTTTTTAAAAAAAGATATTGAAGAAATAAAAAAAAGCCATACCGCTTCGGTGATTCACCGATCGATTCACCATCACGAAGCCCATCTGACCTCTTTTAATCTGCCGGAAATTATTTTAGGCGGACAGGATGGAATCGTAAATGTTCTGGGTGTTATCTTAGGTGTAGCGGCAGCGACGGTTTCTTCAAAAATTGTTATCGTCGCCGGACTGGCAGCTACTTTTGCCGAAAGTATTTCGATGGCAGCGGTTGCCTATACTTCGCGCCTTGCCGAAGCCGACTATTATCAGTCGGAGTTGGAGCGGGAAAGATGGGAGATAGAACATGTGCCCGCAGGAGAAAAAGAAGAAATTAGAGCTTTGTATGAGAATTACGGATTTAAAGGAAAAGTCCTTGATGAAATTATTACAAGGATTACGTCCGATGACAAAATCTGGCTGAAAGTAATGATGGAGCAGGAGTTGAAACTCCAGCCGGTTGATCGCAAACAAGCCCTGCCGGCGGCCTTAATAGTCGGCGCATCCGCTCTTATTGGTTCGTTTATTCCTCTTACCGCTTTTTTCTTTTTACCGGTTAAACAGGCAATAGTCGTTTCTTTAGTTATCTCCGCTTTGACTTTATTTTTTGTCGGCTACTACAAAGCCAAACAAACCATCGGCCGCCAGCTCCTTAAACAAGGACTGGAAATGGCAGTCATCGGCATGGCTTCGGCCATGGTCGGGTATTTGGTGGGGAGTTTGTTTAAAATCTAAAAAATTTTATACGCCTTTTTAAAAGTCTCAAAATCAACTTCTTTTTTACCTTCCAATTGTACGCGTTTGATTTGTAGGGAACAGGCATGCCTGTTCCGTGCCAATTCCATGTCAGTGATTTTCAACCGTTTGCCGTTTGGCAATATCGTCCAGAGGCCAGGCCAGGGGTAAAGCCCTCGGAAAAGATTAAAAAGCTTCTCGACTTCGCTCGAAGAGTAATGTCCTTTATAGTTCGAGCCTGTCGAGAACTTTAATTTTTGGAATTCAATAAATCCATCCTGTTTGGTTAACTTTTTAGTGTAAGAAGCTAATTCATGTTGTTGAGGGGTTAATGCCGCCAATATGTCATCGCGAGGAGTCGAAGACGACGAAGCGATCTTTTTTTGACCTTGCCTGCCGGCAGGCAGGGATTGCTTCGCTCCGCTCGCAATGACATTGATTGTTTTCTTAAACATCTCAAACGCCAAATCTGTAAGTTTTGTTTCTAAATCAGGTCTTTTGTCAGTCGGTAAGATTTTATATTCTTCTTGAGCGATGATCGGTCCATGGTCGATTTTTTCATCCATTTTTATAATTGTCACGCCGGTGGTTTTGTCGCCATTTATTAAAGCCGTTGCCATAGGAGACGTGCCGCGATATTTGGGAAGAATAGAAGGATGGATGCACCAGAAGCCGAGTTTGGGAAGATCGAGAAGTTCCTTGGGAATGATGGCGCCGAAGGCATAAAGTAGTACTAAATCGAGTTCTTTAATTTTCAATTTTAAATTTTCAATTTTCAATGAATTTTCAATTTTTAAATTTTCAAAGTTTAAAGCAACCTTTTTAACAAGAGTTGGCGTAAGGATTTGCTTTCGGCCGACTTTTTGATCGGGTTGGGTAACAACTAGTTTCACTTCGATTAAACGTTTAATCGAAGTATCTATTATTAACTTTTCCAAAAAATCAGCAGAAAAGTCCGGCGAGCCGAAGTAGGCGATATTAAGGCGTTTCATTTAAGATTAGAAATTAGTTGTTGGAAATTGGTAATTCTATAACCATCTTCGATTTTCTAGCAACCACTTTCTAATTACAAGTATATCATTTTTCTTGTTTTAATCTTATAGTATTGACTTTTACAATTTTTATAGTATATTTTAACTGGTTATGGGAAAAGCAGAGTGTCCAATTATTAATGCGATTGGTAACTGGGTTCTTCGGAGCATAGATCTAGGGGGATATATATTTGGTGATTTGCATAATGATGTTAAATTAAAGAGGATTCAAACGTAAGCTCGACTGACGCTACCTAGCAAAGCGAAAAGGGAAGAAATTCTAGCACAAATGGACAAACCACCTATTATTACAACAGATAGCACACCAGTGGCATCATTAAACTCTTCCCTACCATCATATATAAGAACTGAATATAACGCTAAAGCAGAAAAAGCTAAAACTGGTTGTATTAACGATTTCTGCCCTGCTTATTGGAGATATGCCGGAGTAGCATGTTTGGGATGTGTCAGAAAATATGAGCAGATAGATTATTGGGGATGGGGTACTACTAAAGTTATAAAAGATATTAACTAATTACTTTTTCATCTCAAACAAAATCTCCGCAGTGTTAGTGGATTCTTTGAGTTTGAGGTTGGAAGGAAAGGTAAACTTTAGGCCCCATTTGCGGCTTTTGTATTCTTTATAAGAAACTGAGGGAGTTGGGGAATATGAAGGAGATGGGGTGATTGACAAGAGATAATCGATGGTTTTATTTATTTTCTCCGTCTTTTGTCCGGAGCGAAAGCCGATGAGAAAAACAAGAACAACAGTTAATAAAAGCAAAAAAACATAGGGAGCCTTTTTCATGGAAAAAGTATAACAGATAAACAGAAGTTACGCACCTCGCTGTCATTCCGAGCGAAGCGAAGCGGAGTCGAGGAATCTTACAAAAGATCCCTCCACTTCGGTCGGGATGACAATCTAAACCAGAATTAAGTGCGTAAGTCCTGAGATTAATATAACTGACCGCTTGACAAATAAGTTTATAGTCGATATACTAAGTTTCAGATCCTCCTAATGGGGAGCAGATTGAAAACTTTTTCTCTACGCAATTTTAAACTTGGGTAAACCCGATGGTTTCATCAGGCAATAAAACGACTTTCCTGCCCCGACTTTGTCTGGACGGGAGGCATCAACCCTATTTTACTGCCGGGAAAAAGTCAAAACCAACCCCAACCCGGAGGATCCTCTATTACTTCATGGATATCACTTTCCGGAATCAATAAATCGATTATTTCTTATTAATAATTAATTATTTTTATGGTATTGTCAAAAAAGAGCGAAAAGAAGGTTTCCGACTTCGCTAAAGCTTCGTCGGACAAGGATGATCAACCGATTGATGTTTCAAAGTTAATAGATAAAGTCGAGGAAAAACCGATCATGCCTGTTGAAAGTAGGCCAATCATTCGAGCTCAAGTTCCTCTAGAAGAAAGATTGAAGGAGGATTTAAAAATAAGCTATCAGGCTAAAGGGATTTTAGATATTACCTATGGCGGCTATGGTTTCTTGAGAAAAGACTATGTTTTATCTCCGGATAAAGATATCTATGTTTCCACATCCCAGATCAGGCGTTTTTGGCTGCGCCGCGGCGATGAAGTAGAAGGTTTAGCCAGACCGCCAAAAGAAGGCGAAAGATTTCACTCCCTTCTTCTTATTAAAAAAATCAACGGTAAAACGTTGACCGAGGAAGAAAGCGCCAGAAGAAAGACTTTTGACCAACTGACTTCGCTTCACCCCAATAAACAGATAAAACTGGAGACAAAAAAAGATGTTTTATCAACAAGGATTATTGATCTGGTGGCGCCGATTGGTTTTGGTCAGAGAGCTCTTATTGTTTCTCAGCCGAAAGCCGGCAAGACGACTTTTTTGAAAGAAATCGCCGAAGCCATTGGTACCAACTATCCAGATGTCTATCTGATGGCGATTTTAATTGGAGAAAGACCAGAGGAAGTCACCGAGATAAAAAGATTTATCAAAGGTGAGGTGGCGGCTTCAAATTTTGACGAATCAGCCCGCCAGCAGATAAAGGTCGCCAATTTGGCGCTTGATCGGGCAAGAAGGCTGGTTGAAGTCGGCTGCGACGTCATCATTCTTCTTGACTCGGTAACGAGGTTAGCGCGGGCATTTAATCTTTCTGTTTCAGGAACAGGCAGGAGCTTGTCCGGAGGTTTTGATCCATCGGCTCTATATCCGGCCAAGAAATTTTTGGGAGCCGCCAGAAACTGCGAAGAAGGCGGCAGTTTGACGATTATTGGTACAGCCTTGGTTGGAACAGAGTCGCGG
>PFOE01000082.1 GCA_002792355.1 Candidatus Roizmanbacteria bacterium CG_4_10_14_0_2_um_filter_36_35
ATAACCCAATCATACCAATCCGACCAATAAACCAATGAATAAAAAAAATAATTTTAATTATTTAATCATTAAAACATTGATTTATTTATTGGTAGTATTGGTTTATTGGTAATTATTGGTCGGATTAATCTTATGAAACACAAAGGCCAAATATTGCTCATCACCGTCATGGTCTTGGCGACTATCCTGACTGTCGTCCTGTCTGTCTCTTTTCAGTCCATTACCGAAACCCAGGTCAGCAAACTGGAGGAGGAAAACCAAAAAGCTTTGGCGGCTGCGGAGGCAGGGCTTGAGGCGGCCCTTAAATCCCAAACCGGTTCAGCCACTTTCGGATCAGGGTCTTTATCTAACATCACTGGTTTTACAGGTGGCGCCAGCTTGATTACAACCACCGCTAATAATTTTACGACACCGGTTCTACCACAAGACGCCGGCTATACTTTTTATCTGGGTGACTACAATCTGGAAACATATGAAATCGGGGCTTCTTTAGCTCAACCTGTTGAAATCTGTTTTCAATCTCCTTCACCTAAACCTGCCTTGGAGATTACTTTAGTTAAAACTACAGGTATTAAAAAATATGCAGTTGATCCGGAAAATCCAAAAAGAATCAATAACGCACTTTCGCCTTCATCAATCTGCTCCAACAGCTCTTTTAACTATTCTTATTCTATCCCCGCTTCTGACATCGGCCTTGATGCTAAAATTCTTTTTGTCAGAACTCTCTATCAGGAAGGACGGCTGTATTTTTTCCGGTCGAGCGACGATCTGCCTTTACAGGGAAAGACTATTTCTTCCTCGGCAGTTTCACAACAAACAAGTGTTTCCAAAAAAATCACCCTATTCCAAAGCTACCCACAGATCCCAGCAGAATTCTTTACTGCTGCGTTTTAAAAACCTCTTTTTTCATTTTCTTTGCCTCATTTAGGAAAAATTTTTTGACGTCGTCGATATTAACTTTCTTAATCATAATCGGCATATCGATCTGTTTTTCCACTTCTAATAAATTTGTACCAACTTGAAGCGCGTCGGCTTTCATTTCAAATTTTTCGAAACTTCTTTTCAATAATTCTTGAAAACTCCATTCTCTATGCTCTTTAATAATGAAGTAGAGGTCGATAAAATCCCTCAACCTCGGTCGAAAGGCAATTGTATGAGTTTTGTTGACACCGATGTCAAGAAGACTTTCGACCAAAAGTCCATTAAAATTTTTTAGACGCTCGATTGAACCAAAAGGATACTGGCCAAAATCGATTTTGTGTTTTTCTCCCCTTTTACTGGTTATGAAAAAAGTACAAAGACCATATCCGCGCTGAAATTCAATTTTTTTAACCGAGATTTTCTTACAAACCGTGTTAATAAATCTTTTTAATTCTTCTAAATTGAGTTCTTCTTGGGTAAAAAAATCTAAATCTTCAGAAAGTCTATGATGTAAATAAAATTCTGCTAACGCCGTTCCGCCGCTTAGATAAAATTTATCTTTCAGATTAGATTTCTTAAAATCAAGGAGCACTTTTTTTTGAAACGGGTTTATGATTGCTTTGGCCATAGAAGAAATTCGAGGAATTTTCGTCGCTCCGGGTCAATTCTTTTCTTTAAATAATCCCAATTGCTAGTCACTTCGTTTTTGTCTAACTTCTCACCATCTAAACCATAAGAGATAATTTGTTCTAGGCGCCAAAGTTGATATTTTCTCGGAAATTTCCTCATGTATTTTTCATCAACCGACCAGTTGTACATGATGATATTATATCAAAATTTAGTCGATCAAATCAGGAGACAATGCCCTGCCTTCATGAATTCTTTTAATAACTTCTGCCAGTAATGGCGCAACAGAGACTATCTGTATTTTAGGATGACGAATTACATCGGGTAGTTGTCGAACGCTATCTGTTAAAAATAACTTTTTTATTGGAGATTTTGAAATCCTGTCTAATGCTTTATAGTTAACTCTGCCATTCTTATCAAACATCAGACCATGAATTATTACCGCATAGATATCTTTGGCGCCTTTTTTTTGAGCTAAATCAGCTGCTCCTGTTAAAGAACCGGCAGAATTAATAATATCGTCAACAAAAACTATATCTCTTCCTCTTATGTCTCCTTGTATATACTTTGGTCTAGTTTGTCCATTAATCCTTTCTTTTATAACCGTAGCCGTATCCAAATCAGGGTCAGCTCCAGCGCTCGTAGCAAATCTTCTAATATTCCTGTCTCCGCCGATATCAGTTGTAACATAGCAAGGTTTCTCAAGATTAAGTTCAGATAATGTTTGCCTTAGGACTGTGACAGCATGTACATTGTTCCATGGTTTTAAAGTAAAACCCAGTTCTTGATCGGCATGAATGTCTATTGTAGAAATCGAGTCAGCGCCATCAAGTTCTAAAAATCTTGCCACTAAAGCAGCAGAGATAGGAGCCCTTGGTCTGTCTTTTCTGTCTTTTCTACTATAACCAAAGTAAGGAATTATGGCATTAATTCTTGTAGCGCCAGCTCTTCTACAGGCATCTATCATTAAATATAGTTCCTGAAGATTGTCAGCCGAAGGATTGGTCGGCTGAACAATAAATACATCTCTGCCGTCAACCGCTGTGGGAAGTTGAACGCCGACCTCTCCTTCTTCATATCTACCGGCCGCTATTCCAAAATCTTCCTGTAAAATTCTAGAGATTTTTCTGGTTAAAAGAATGTTTGCCGTTCCCGTCAATATAGCAATGTCTTTTGAAGTTGTAATTTGATCAATTTTTAATCGGGGATTATTCCACGACTCCAATCTCATTCCTCTTAGTTCTAACGGAAGGCTCATGATTTTATATTATATAAGAGCTTTTCAAAAAATCAACGTCCGAATAATTTTAAACCACCCTTTTACGACCCGGGAGCGTAAAGTAGATTGGTATAAGGCTCCGAAATTATTCTAAAACAAGCTTTTTTATTAACTTTAATTTTCTTTGATAATCTATATTGTTTTCAACAAATCTTTTATATAAAAGATTGTTCGATATTGATATCTCCGTAATCTTTTCTTTAAGGATTTTCGGATTATTGATTATTTCTCTATAAGAAGAAAAAATCCATTCTTCTGGCTTGTTCGCTAAATTCGCCGTGGTTGGATTAAGATGAATATATCGAGAAACGTGTAAAAGTTGCTCGTTGTTTTTGATTCTAACAGCTTTAAAACGCGACTGCCATAAGGGACCTTTACGTTTAAATTTAATATTAAAAAAGTGGGAATAGCTATTTTCTACATTACTTATATATTGAGATATGCAACTCTCTTTTAAAATTTTTACTAACAAATGATAATGATCGGGCATTATGCAATAACTAATTATTTTTACTTGATGCCGGTCGTCTGGTAGCAAAACATCGGGTCTATAATCTTTATTTTTTTCCAAAAAAGTACTGATTCTTTCCAAGATCGTTTGTTGATTATAATAACCTAGATTCTGAAAAAATCTTATACAGTTGTCTAGATCTTTAAATATCGTATAGTTAGCAATGCTCTTATTAAAAATGTGAAAAAAATTACCTGTATAAAATTTTTCTTTTCTTCTCATCGAGATATTTTCTCAATAATAAAACCATAAATCAGTAGGTTATATTTAACATTGTTGTGTTTTTTAGTTGTTTTGACAATATAT
>PFOE01000017.1 GCA_002792355.1 Candidatus Roizmanbacteria bacterium CG_4_10_14_0_2_um_filter_36_35
AAAGCTTCCTTGAGTCCGTCAATCCCTTTTTCTGGATTAACAACAAATCCGGTTTTTCCGTCAACAATTAATTCCTTGACTGAGCCGCGGTCAAAGCCGATAACCGGCGTTCCACACGACATCGCTTCGGCTATAACCAACCCGAATGGTTCATACCAGTTAATGGTCATTAAAAACGCTTTTGCTTTTTGCATTAGAGCGGCCACCTCTGGTTTGGTTAAGGTTAACTCTGAAGAAACCGGACCGATCCATTTAATTTTATCGTTTAGATGAGGTTTGACATCTTTATTATAAAAATCAATGTCTTCGACGTTGCCGCCCAGCATAAGGCGCGAGCCGGTTTCTTGAGCCAGTTTAATTGCCCAGTTGATTCCTTTTGGATCCATAAACGTACCGTCGGGATTTTTTGCTTTTGACAACCGGCCGAGCCAAAGCAGATAGTCGTCTTTTTTTTCCTGATAGGAATAAATATTGGTATCAATGCCGTTATATATTACTTTATATATTTTAGTTTTTTTAAAAAGTTGTTGATGGGCTTGGGAAATTGATATTAAGTAGGTATTGGGAAATAAACTCAAGACTTCGTCTAATTCTGGAAAGTATTGAGCGTGAATTGTAGAAATAATTGGCGTTTTAACATTTTTACTAACGAGAAGATTGATAAATTCCGGGTAAGTGTGGTTGTGAATGATATCAAAATTGTTTCCGATTTCCTCGATTTTTTTCGCCAGCTTAACCAGATAAGCAGTTTCCGCATAAAATGGATTTTCAAAAGCTGGCATATCGACAAAACCTTTTTCAATAACTGGAATGATTTCAACGCCGTGGATAAAGCTGTCAGCCGTTCCAAGAAGACTGACCTGGTGCCCTTTTTTTACCAAACCGCTGACAATTTCAAAAATGATCCGGGGTCGGGAAGCCAGCATGTCAGGAGAAACCTTTCTTTTCAAAAGAGAAACTATAAGAATTTTCATCCTACTAATATCATAACGGAGTTGTTATTTCTTAGCAACAATATTCTCGATTTTCTTTATCACGCTTTTTTTGTAATCATAGATTTTTGAATAGCTTTTTCGTAAAGACGATAAAATTTGGTAGCGATTTTATCCCAGCTGAATCTTTCCACGACGGTTTTAAAAGCCCGGGCGCCCATTTTATCCCGTAGTTTATCATCTGATAAAAGTAAATTTACTTTCTCAACAATCAGGGCCGGTGAGCGAGAGCGGATCAAAAAACCGTTAACGCCGTCTTTAACAAGAGTTGAGATACCGCCTTTTCTTGAGACGACAACCGGTGTATGATGAACCATTGCCTCAAGAATAACCAGTCCTAATGGTTCGTTCCAGACCGACGGAGCGACGTAAACATCAGCTCTAAGATAAAAATCATTGATCGTATCCAATTTGCTTGAGAAGTAACCAACCATGTGAACATTGTCAAGTTTGTATTTAAGTATCAGACTTTCCAGATATTTTTTCTCCGGACCGTCGCCGGCAATGACGATCTCGGCTTTGATCTGGCGAGCGGCTTTAATCAAATATTCAACGCCTTTATGTTGGGTCAATCTACCGGTAAAAAGAACCATTTTGTCGTGTTTAAAATGATATTTTTTATCAATCCAGGAAACGTTTTTATTAAAATCAATATTATTGCTGATTCCTGCGGGAATGGTTCTTGTTTTGTCGTGAAGTTCATGTCCGAACATATCCAGATACCATTGACGAGTAAAGTTGCTGTTGGCGGTGATGAATTTTGATCTCAAAGAAGCGTCTCTTACCAATGATTTCCAGCGGTTGTCTTCTTTAAAATAATAAAGGTCACTGCCGTGAGTGGTAATAATATAGGGAATTCTATATAGATTAGCCAACTGTCTGGCAATTGGTGGAAGAAAGGCGGTGTGAAAGCAATGAATGACATTTGGTTTAAATCTTTCAATCGCTTTGGCGCTCCGTAGTAAATAGTAGTTGTAAGTTTGGATCATTTCCTGGGAAGAGAATTTAGAGTATTTTTTGGCCAGAGGCAGTTCGGGATTACCGACAAAAACTCCGGGAATCGGCGGTTTGAGACGGAAAACTTTTGCTTGTTTTAAAACTCTTGAATCAGGAGCGACGATAGCGGCTTGAAAATCATCTTGGTATTTTTCCTTCAAACTAGCAGTAAGGCGACGGAGCCAGTTACCACTCCCGTTACCCCAAAGCGGAAACATGTAAAGATAGAGGACCTTCATAAGATTATTTGAATTATATCATTAATTTATGAAAGGCAAATGAATTTTTTATTTTTTTACAGATCTTTTAGAAGTTCGTTGACTTTTATTTTTAAAATTTTTGCGATTTTATGAAGAAATTTTATCGATGGGTTAGCTTTGCCTTCTTCAACTTCAGCCAGATAACTTCTATCAATGTCGGATAAAATCGCTAACTGGTCTTGGGAGAGTCCTTTTTTCTTTCTGGTTTGAATGATAGTTTCGCCCAATTTCTTGTAATAATAATTCCCTTGCATAACAAGGGGTATCATATTAGAAATCTAACTCAAAAGCAGTAGGTTATAATCTACAAAACCAAAGATTTAGGTCGTTATGGAGATATATTTTTTGAGATATAGCACAAGGTTTGAAGTTGGGTAAAGAGTTTTGGGAAAATTTCTTTTTCAAGGCGGGTTTTTTCTTCGGCTAAAAAGTTTTTTAAAACATAACTTTCGCCGTCGACCCTTCGACTTCGCTCAGGGCAAGTCCACTTATTAGAAACTCTTGCGTCAACGCCGATTCTTATCCGCAAAAAGTCTTTTGTTTTAAGGTGTTGCTCAATCGATTCAAGACCGTTGTGGAGTTGTGGGCCGACTCCCTGTTGAATATGAAATTTTCCAAGAGGAATATCTAAATCATCGTGAACGATGATTAAATTTTCAATTTTCAATTTACCTGCCTTGCCGGCAGGCAGGCAATTTTCAATGAGTTTTTTCACAAACATTCCAGATTGATTCATAAAACAGTCGGTTTTAATGAAGATCCCTCGACTCGCTTCGCTCGCTCGGGATGACCCCACTTCGCCTTTCAGGCTTCGAGGGGTAAACAAGAGGAGGCAATAATCAACAAACATATGTCCGACATTATGCCGGTTATTCTGATATTTTTTTCCCGGATTTCCAAGACCTACTATGATTTTTATAGTATTTAGTATACTGAATTTATGGTAAATTATATTTCTGATTCTTCAAAAACTCATTGGATGGTTGCTAATCCGAGACGTTTGATTAGGACCGGCATGGACGGCAAGCCTTTCCGCTGTCCGTTTTGTGAAGGCAACGAAGCTGATACGCCGCCTGAAGTTTACCGAGTCGGCGGGGGAGAAGCCAATAAACCCGGCTGGCAGATTCGCGTTGTTCCCAATCTTTTTCCGATTACTGATATTCACGAAGTGATTGTTCACTCGCCTGATCACGAAAAAAACATCGAGGATTTTTCTCAAGCACAGGTAGAGAATATTATTAAAACCTACATCAATCGATTTAATTTTTTAAAAGATAAAGGAAAAGTTTTTATCTTTCACAACTGTTCATTAACAAGCGGGGCTTCATTAATACATCCTCATTCGCAAGTTTCTATAGTTCCCAGTGAAATCCCAACCATTACTTTAGCCGTCCAACCGGTAGTCAACATAGTTGAACAAGTAGGAGAGTTTGTCAG
>PFOE01000056.1:0-338 GCA_002792355.1 Candidatus Roizmanbacteria bacterium CG_4_10_14_0_2_um_filter_36_35
CTTTGAGACATGGTATGAATCTCCGACCTATTAGCCATTAGATAGTCCAAAATTCCTTGAGCTTGATCAGCAACCGCTATTGAATACGGCTCGTCAGCTTTTGCAACTTGTCTGTCTGAAGCAAGTTTCCAATCAGACAATGCCGTATAAATTGAAAGCACATCGCCAGCGCCTCCGGCATGAAGAGCGTCGGGTGATTTTTTTAATAAAGAAAAATCAAGAAAAACACGATCGGCTTTTTTTGATTTGATATAGTGGACACAACCGTCCTCACGGACACCGGTGCAGTCAACAAACGGCGAGTCAGTTGAAATTATTGTTGGAACAGCCGTAATATC
>PFOE01000056.1:363-813 GCA_002792355.1 Candidatus Roizmanbacteria bacterium CG_4_10_14_0_2_um_filter_36_35
AGCCGTAATATCCATATTCCACGTATATGCTAACAATCGCGCCAAATCAATAGCCCTGCCTCCTCCTACGGTATACATAACTTCAGCGCCCGATCTTTTTTTTTGCAGATTTTCGATATAAGCCGCATCACCGCCTGTTATATTAATTCGCTCGACAATATTGAAATTGTGACAAAAAGGAGAAGATTGTTTATCGGCAGAAGGAGTGGTAACAAGTACTGTAGATCGCGGATCGTAAAAAGTGGCAAGATCGATCCATTCAATTTTCGGAAGGGTGCGCGCTTTCTCAAATAAATTCACCGCTAAACGATTAAATCCTTCTTTTGAGGACATGTTTATAAAATTAAGTTATTAAGACAATATTATACTGTAATTTGTTAATAAATGATAACATATTGTATGGGAACAAATTTTTACGATAAAGTGGCAAAAAAATTCGGCGGTTATGGA
>PFOE01000056.1:825-1452 GCA_002792355.1 Candidatus Roizmanbacteria bacterium CG_4_10_14_0_2_um_filter_36_35
TGTTAATAAATGATAACATATTGTATGGGAACAAATTTTTACGATAAAGTGGCAAAAAAATTCGGCGGTTATGGATATGGCAATGGAACTAAACCAAAATATGTAAATGAATACCTGACAGGTGACCCTGAAAAGGTTTTTAAGGAAAAACTTCTGGAATTGAGTTCAAAAAACAAAATAGCTTTGGATATTGGATGTGCCGACGGAAAATTTACCCTCTCTATTGCTCTCTCTTTTCAAAAAGTATATGGAATTGATATTTCAAAAGTAAATTTGGATATAGCAAAAAGTCATAGTGGTGATGAAAGAACTAAAAATGTCGAATATTCTTTTCAAAATGCAAATCATACTTTATTTAAGGATTCCTTTTTTGATATAGCCTATTGTCGAAGAGGACCATCGGTTTTTCCTGAAATCTACCGACTTTTAAAAACCCTGGGATATTTTGTGGAAATCAAAATTGGGGAAAAAGATTGTCAGAAAATTAAAGAAATATTCGGACGAGGACAAGATTTCGGAAAATGGAATATATCAAGATTAATAAAAGATACAAAATTTATGAAAGACCTTGGTTTTGAAATTATTTTTGCCAAGGATTATTTTTACACCGAGTACTATCAAACATAC
>PFOE01000111.1:0-293 GCA_002792355.1 Candidatus Roizmanbacteria bacterium CG_4_10_14_0_2_um_filter_36_35
TCGGTTTATCTAAATATCCCTGCCAGGCAATTAAAAATTATCCTAAACTTTCCGGCAACGTCTATGCTATGTATGAGTGGGGCGGGTTTCTCATCTGGCAAAAGCCAACAATTAAAGTCTTTATTGATGGTCGAATGCCGGCTTGGAAAGACGAGAATGGACAAAGCCCTTACCAGGTTTTTTTGGATATTATCCAAACTCAACCCGGATGGAATGAAAAACTAAAAGAACTTAAAACTAATCACCTTTTGATATCTAACGGAACTTTTCTTGATTTATTACTGAAAGAAAAG
>PFOE01000111.1:372-3693 GCA_002792355.1 Candidatus Roizmanbacteria bacterium CG_4_10_14_0_2_um_filter_36_35
TCATAAAATTGCTAAAGAGAAAGGGATTTATTCCGCTTCTATACATAATCTATACATGGCTTTTGGCCAGGGGAAAATAAAAGGTTTTACTGTTCCTGCTATTAATATCCGTACCTTAACTTATGACAGCGCACGACTGCTTTTTCGTCTTGCCAAAAAAAAGAAAGTTGGTGCTTTTATTTTTGAAATTGCCCGCTCGGAGATAAAATATACCGCTCAGGAGCCAGACGAATATACGGTTTCTGTTTTAGCCGCCGCCATCAAGGAAGAATATAAGGGACCGATATTTCTTCAAGGAGATCACTATCAATTTTCCGCCAAAAAGTTTAATGAAAATCGAGACGAGGAAATTAAAAAAATAAAAGATTTGGTTAAAAAATCAATCGACGCAGAATTTTACAATATCGATATTGATGCCTCGACTCTTGTCGACTTAGAAAAACTCACTCTTAGCGAACAGCAAAAGAACAATTATGAAATGACGGCTTTAATAACTAAGTATATTCGGTCGATTGAGCCAAAAAAAATTACTATTTCGGTTGGTGGAGAAATCGGCCACATCGGTGGCAAGAACAGTACACCAGAAGAGTTTAAAGCCTTTATGAACGGTTATTTACCCCTTATAAAGAAGTCTAAGTTGACTGGCATCAGCAAGGTCAGTGTTCAAACCGGTACTAGTCACGGAGGGATTCCGCTTCCCGACGGCACGATCGCCAAAGTCAGCATTGACTTTAACGTTCTCAAAGATATTAGTACGGTAGCAAGAAGCAAATATAAAATCGGCGGGTCAGTTCAACATGGAGCTTCAACTTTACCTAATGATCTTTTTAATCACTTCCCAAAAATTAATGCTTTAGAAATTCATCTGGCGACCGGATTTCAAAATATTGTCTATGATAACCTGCCAACCGGGTTAAAAAAAGAAACATACCAATGGGTAAAAGATAACTGTCGAGACGAATGGAAAGAAGGACAGACCGAAAAACAGTTTGTTTATAAAACCAGAAAAAAAGCTCTTGGACCCTTCAAAGAAAAACTTTGGAATATGAACGTTAAAGAAAAGAAACCAATTCTAAAAAAACTTGAGGTACAATTTCTGCTCCTTCTCAAAAAACTTAATGTTTTTAATACAAAAAAATTTGTTGATAAATATATTAAATAATCTTATAATTTGTCATTGCGAACGAAGTGAAGCAATCTCGTTCAATAGATCCCTCGCGGAGTTTACCCTGAGCGAAGTCGAAGGGCTCGGGATGACAGAAGGGGGCATGTGGATAGAAACTTAGCCCTTGAATTCATCCGCGTCACCGAAGCCGCTGCTATTGCTGCCGCTCACTGGGTTGGCCGGGGAGAAAAAAAGAAAGCCGATGGCGCGGCTGTTGATGAAATGAGAAAAAGATTTAATAATGTCGACTTCAAAGGTATTGTAGTAATTGGAGAAGGAGAAAAAGACGAAGCACCGATGCTTTATACAGGAGAAGTTGTTGGCACAGGCAAGGGGCCGAAAATGGATTTAGCAATTGATCCTTTAGAGTGTACTGACAGCGTCGCCCACGGCAGATATAACGCTTTGGCAGTCATTGCCGCCGGCGCTCCTGGAAGTCTTCTTCACGCTCCAGATACCTATATGGACAAGTTGGCTACGGGACCAGAAGCCGCTAAAGTCATTGATCTTGACGATTCTGTCACCAACAATATTAAAAAAACCGCCAAAGCGATCGGAAAAGATGTTAGGGAAATCACCATTATGATGCTCGATCGGGAAAGAAACTATCCGATTATGAATGAAGCTAGGTCAATCGGCGCCCGGGTAAGACTGATTACTGACGGAGACGTGGCAGCGGCGATTGCTACCTGTATCCCCGAAGCAGGAATTGATCTTCTTATGGGAAGCGGTGGTTCTACTGAATCTGTATTGGCTGCCGTCGCCTTAAAAATATTAGGAGGAGAAATATTGTGCCGGTTTAAACCGAAAAAAGAATCTGATATTGGAAAAATTAAAGAAATGGGAATAAAAAATATTAAAAAAATTTTTACTGCTTCTGACTTGGCTCGCGGCGATCAGTTAACCTTTACGGCAACAGGCGTCATCGACGGACCGCTTTTACAAGGAGTGATTTTTAGAAAAAATAGAATTATTACCCATTCGATCGTCATGAGAGCCAGATCAAAAACCATCCGCTATATCACTACCCATCATCATTTGTATCAGGTAAAATGAAAAAATGTTATAATTTTTTCATCCTATGAAACATCTCAAAATTGGTCTTAACGGTTTTGGTCGCATTGGCCGAGCCTTTACCAGAATTGCTTTGTCCCGCGATTCTTTTGAATTAGTTGCCATCAACACCAGAAAAACTCCTAATTTGATGTTGGCCTACCTACTCCAACACGATTCTGTCTACAGGACATTTAATAAAACAGTTAAAGAAGAAACTGACGGAATTTCTGTTGATGGGAAAAAAATTCTTACTCTTTTAAATGATAAACCGGAAAATATTCCTTGGGATAGATATAATATCGACGTTGTTGTTGATGCTACCGGTGCTTTTTCTAAAAAACCTTATCTGGAAAAACATTTGAAGGGAACAGTTAAAAAAGTCATTTTGTCAGCTCCGGCAAAAGACGAAGAAACTCCATATGTTGTTCTTGGGGTCAATGATGATAAATTCGATTTTAAAAAAGAAACAGTTATTTCCATGGCTTCGTGCACAACAAACTGCGCCGCACCGATGTTTAAGATAATCAACGATAATTTCAAAGTCCAAAGCGGGTTTTTGACAACCGCCCACGCGGTCACCATTAGTCAAAGCATGCTCGACGACGCCAATAAAAACGAGGGTCGATCCAGAGCCGCTTTTATCAACATCGTTCCATCGACGACAGGCGCTGCCAAAGCAGTCGCCCAAGTAATCCCAGAATTAAAAGGTAAAGTTGATGGTATAGCACTTCGAGTTCCTGTCGCCACCGGATCAATTACTGACATCTCCGCTGTTGTTGAAAAATCAACAACATCCGAGGAAGTCAATAAGTTTTTTAAAGAAGCATCAGAAACAACAATGAGAGGAATCTTAGGTTACGAAGATAAGGTTTTGGTTTCTTCCGATTACATTGGTTCTTCCTACTCTTGTATTTTCGACGCTAACTATACTAAAGTTATTAACGATAATCTAATTAAAATCTTCGGTTGGTACGACAACGAGTGGGGATATAGCACAAGACTGGTGGACTTGGTGGAAAAAATCTCAACTGTTATGAGTTAGGTGTTAAGAGTTAGGCGGATTTGTTCTTTCCTCCTAACACCTACCACTTAACCCCTAA
>PFOE01000066.1 GCA_002792355.1 Candidatus Roizmanbacteria bacterium CG_4_10_14_0_2_um_filter_36_35
GTATTAAATTGTTATCGTCCATAATTAAAAAAATAATTTTTGATCTCTGTCCGCCATATCTTTCTTCAAGACTTAACTCTTCGCTATTCCAAATTGAGCTACGGTCACCAAGATTATTCTGACCCGTCTACGTTCAGGTTCGTCTCGTGGTCTACGTCCACGCAGCCGAAACTTCACTTCGTACGGGTTTACTCTAAGTAATCCTCGTTGCACTCGGAAACTTAGAGTACAAAAAACCCCGCCCGAAGCGGGGTAGGGAATTAATATTTTTAATAATTAATTACATAAAAGCTGACCCCGCCAGAAGCAGGGTATGATGAACTAAAGAGTTCATAAAGTTTATAAAGTCTGTAACTTTCATAAAGTTATATATTAACGTGTTAATATGATAATATATAGATATTAAAAAGTCAACAGGATTTTATTACAATGTTTTAAAACATTGTAATGGTGGATGAGTCATATATAATTTTATTTATGAGTAGTTTCACACCTTATAGACCGAAAAACGACAAGGAGAAGGCACTATCCAGCGCCTTCTTAAAATTGAAAACAGAACAAGAAACGGCAAATTTTTTAAGAGATCTTTTAACGATAAAAGAAATTGAAGAGTTTGCTAATCGATTAGAAATGGCAAGACTTTTGAAAAAAGGCTGGTCCTATAAAAGAATCGCAAAGGAGGTTGGCGTATCAACAACTACAGTGACTCGCGTCGCTCATTGGTTGTTTAGAGGGTGTGGAGGATATGAGAAAGTACTAAAGAGTCCGTAAAGTCATAAAGTCGAAAGTCTATAAAGAAAAATACTTTACAAACTTTATGACTTTAAAGACTTTATAGACTATTTATTCCAATCCGCTTTATAGTATTTTCTTCCTTTCAAATTCTTCGGCATATATTCTTGGACGATTTTTCTACCGGTTTCTCGCTGCACTTTCCATGGATATCGCACGTGGCCTTGGCCATAGCCTAAAGCTTTCATGATTTTGTTTTCCGGATTTCTTAAATGAAGTGGGATCGGGTCGAGGTTTTTTTCATCAATATCAGATAAAGCACTCCAGATACCCATGGATGAAGAAAGAGATTTTTTGGCAGTGGCTAAGTAAGTGGCTGCTTGAGCGAGAATTAAAGATGCCTCTGGCCAGCCGATCATGTGACAAGCTTGCATAGCAGATGTAGCAACAACAAGAGCAGTCGGTTGAGCATTGCCGATGTCTTCGGCAGCAAAAATCACCATTCGTCTAGCAATAAAAATCGGGTCTTCGCCGGCTTTAATCATTCTCGCTAAATAGTGCAAAGTGGCATCAGGGTCAGAGCCTCTCATTGATTTAATGAAAGCGGAAATAGTATCATAGTGCCAGTCGCCTTTTTTGTCATAATAGATGGCTTTTCTCTGAACCGCTTCTTCGGACACCCTTAGGGTGACATGTCTGGAAATAGAAGAAGATAGTTCAACAGCATTAATTGCTGTGCGTGCGTCACCATTGGCGTTTTTAATAATATGTTTGATTGCTTCAGAATCGAACTTATGTTTAGGATAAAATTTGATTGCCCGCTTTATTATTGTTTCAATTTCTTTATCGTTTAAAGCATATAAAACATAGATCTGGCTACGAGAAACTAGTGGAGCAATTACTTCAAAGCCAGGATTTTCCGTTGTGGCACCGATTAAAGTAATCGTTCCGTCTTCAACATAGGGTAAAAAGGCATCTTGCTGGGCTTTGTTAAATCGGTGAATTTCATCGACAAAAAGAACAGTTGTCTTTTGGAAAAGTCCATAGTTTTTCTTGGCCTCGGCAATGATTTTTCGGACTTCAGCGACGCCTCCGCCGGCGACTGTCGAAAAAGGAACAAAGTTAGCATCAATATATTTGGAAATAATCCGGGCGAGAGTAGTTTTTCCAGTTCCCGGCGGTCCCCAGAAAACCATGGAAATGACTTTTTTATTTTCAATCATTCTTCTAATTGGTTTACCTTTTCCCACAAGATGTTCTTGACCTACAAACTCGGTTAACGTTTTCGGCCGCATTAGATCAGCTAATGGAGTATCCATATCTTTGAACATTTGTTCACCATTTATGATAGAGGAGTGGTTTTAGAAAATCAAGAGGAAGATTTTAAAAATCAATATTTGAAAGATGTAATTATAAGAACTTTATAAATAAACCAATATTTGGTTACTTCGATGTATCGATACATCGAAACATTATTTATTTTAAGATAGAATGATTTTATTACATACTTAATTAACTTATGCAATTCCTCATAATTGGTAAAGACGGCAAAGATAAAAAAGCCATGGAACGGAGAACAGTAGTTAGACAAGCTCATCTTGAGTTGGGAGATAAAATGGAACAAGAAGGTAGTAGATGGTATGGATGCGTAATATTGGATGATAAAGGTACAATGATCGGATCAATGGCTGTGATGGATTTTCCTTCCGAAAAAGAACTCCAAGAATGGTTTAAGTATGAGCCTTATGTTACCGGCAAAGTATGGAAAACAATTGAAGTTTTTAAATGCAGTGTTAAAAAACCCTGGAAGTTTAATCGTCCACAATCATTCTTCGAATCAAGATTGAAACTTAGCCAGTGAACCCGAGCCTGGACACCCTTAGGGTGTACTCCTATAGTAATCCCATTTTTTGTTTTACCTCGTGGACGGTTTCACGGGCGATTTTGCGGGCGCGGGCAGCGCCATCTTTTATGACTTGATCAACGTATTTTGGATCAGCCTCAATCTTTTTTCGTCTTTCCTGGAAAGGTTTAAGTTCTTTGTGAATTACTTCAGCGATAGCATCTTTTAATGAGACAAATTGGAGGGATTGGTCCTGATATGATTTTTTAAATCCTTTGACTTCATTTGGTATAAATAATTCCGCAAAAGCAAAAAGAGTTTTTACACCAGGCGTCATCTCTCCACCTGATACTGTTGCCGTGGGAATCGATCTGACTTTTTTTCTGATTTCTTCCTTTGAATCAGTCAAATTAATATAACTGCCTTCAATGGTTTTTGCCATTTTGCCGGTCCCCGTTAAAGAAGGAATATATTCTCCTTTGGTGGCAAATCTGACCGGTTCGGGAAAATCAGTACCATAAAGCTGGTTCATCTTTCTGGCCACTTCGCGGGTGACTTCTAAGTGCGGTTCCTGATCAATGCCAACCGGGACAAGGGAAGCTTTATAAATTAATATATCCGCTGCCATCAAAACTGGATAGTTTAAAAGAGCCATCGAGACATTTTTCGGATATTGTTTGATTTTATCTTTGTATGTTGGCAGATGTAACATTCGGGCGACCGTAGTGACTGTGGAAAAATAAAAAGCCAGCTCCATATGTTCGGGAACATCTGATTGGTAAATAAGAATGCTTTTTTTTGGATCAAGTCCAGCTGCCAGATAGTCAATAATGATTTCCCTTTTATTTTTTGCTAATTCATTTTTATCATAAGGAGTAGTAATCGAATGGACATCAACGCAGCAATAAATCGTTTCATATTTGCCACTATTTTGTATCTTGAGCATTCCTTTGACAG
>PFOE01000021.1 GCA_002792355.1 Candidatus Roizmanbacteria bacterium CG_4_10_14_0_2_um_filter_36_35
TGGTGAACATATTAATAAAGAAAATGTTGAAAAAGCAGACAGCGAGGTTGAAGTTTTAATTTTTAAGCAAGCAATTGCTTTAGGTTGGGACTGTCCAAGAGCACAAATTTTAGTCTTATTCAGAGAGTGGCACAGTCCAATTTTCTCTATCCAAACAGTTGGAAGAATTATGCGAATGCCGGAACCGGATAAAGGTCACTATCAAAATGATATTTTAAATTACGGCTATGTTTACACTAACTTAAGTGATATTGAAATTAAAGAAGATCTTGCTGGCGGATATATTAGCATATTCACAAGTTATAGGAAAAAAGATTATAAACCTATTGATTTACTTTCTTATTACTCTGTTCGTCATCGCGAAAAAACTAGGTTAAGCCCTTTTTTTATTCAAATATTTTTAAAAGAAGCAGAAAGATATCAGTTAAAAAAAAGAGCTGATAAGAAAGCAATAAAATTGGATATAAAAGTATTTAGTGATTGGAAAACAGAAGACATTGATCTATTAACTAGCAAAACAATTTTAGCGGACAAACCAATTGAGATGAGCAATTATGATTTCCAAAGACTATTTGATTTTTTTGTCAGAAGAAGTTTACAAGAAGGGACGGTTTATTTATATCCCGAAGATAGATCTGTGGGAAGGATAAAAGAAAGCATCTATAAATTTTTTGAAAAAGAGTTTAAGATGGAACGAGGAGAAGGAGAAGATGAAGCGATAAAAACTGTCTTAAGCGATAAAAATATTGGCCACTTTTTTAATGTAATTGATAAAGCTAAAGAAAAGTATATAAAAGAAGTAATAGAAAGAACTTCTGAGCTTGGTTTTATCGAAAATTGGAATATTTCAGAAAAACAAACCTTTAACGAAACATATCAAAAAGAAGATAGGCGAAAAAGCATTATGCAACCTTTTTATATCGATGAAAAATGGAAGTCAGAGAAAGCTTTTATTAACTATTTAGATAGTAAAACAAACAGTGTTGAATGGTGGTTCAAAAATAGTGACAGAGACGCAACTTTTTTTGCCGTCCCTTATGAAAACGGAGAAAAAAAACCTTTTTATGTAGACTTTATTGTTAAATTTAAAGATGGAAAGATTGGACTATTTGATACTCATGGAATTCACTTGAGCGATTTTAAGGCAAAAGCTGAAGGATTACATAAATATATAGAAAGCGAAAATAAAAGAGGTAAAAGATTATTTAGTGGATTGATTATGAATACCGATTCAAGAAATTATAAAGGGAGATGGATTTATTTTGATGAAACAAGCAAAGAATTTAAAAATAATGATTTTAGCAATTGGAAAGATTTATTAATTTAAAGATAAAAAAATGAAAAACACAATAAAATGTAAAAAATGTGGAAATGAAATAGAAATTACCGAAGCTTTAAGATTTGAAATTGAAGAGCAAACCAAACTAGATGTTGAGAAAAAAATTAGAAAAGAATATGAAGAAAAATCATCATTTGAAATAGCAGACTTAAAGAAACAAATAGAAGAAAAAGAGAAAAAAGCAGAGACATATAAAGGATACGAACTTAAGCTTCGGGAAGAAAACAGAAAACTTCAGGAAGAAAAAAAAGATCTATCATTAACAGTTCAAAGAAAAGTAGATGAAGAAAGCAAAAAAATCGAAGAAAGAGTTTTAAAGCAAGCTGCGGAAGATCATTATTTTAAAGATAAGGAAAAAGAAAAAATAATAGAAGGATTAAAAAAATCACTAGAAGAAGCGAGGCTCAAAGCAAACGTTGGATCTCAACAGTTACAAGGAGAGGTTTTAGAACTTGATCTGGAAGAAGAATTAAGAAGGAATTTCCCTCATGATGAAATTATTCCAGTAGAGAAAGGAGAAAAAGGAGCTGATGTAAAACAAATAGTAAAAAGTCCCAAAGGAATTGTGTGCGGTGTGATTCTATGGGAAGCAAAACGAGCAAAAGCGTGGAAAGATGTTTGGGCAATAAAACTAAGAGATGAACTTAGATCTGGAAAAGCAAACTTTCCTGTTATAGTTACAAATATTTTTCCTAAAGAAATTAAAAACGGAATTTTAGGGCAAAAAGATGGGGTTCTAGTTGTTGGATTTAATTTGTATTTACCACTGGCAGTCATTCTTCGTAAAAATCTTTTAGATGTAGGATATCAGAAGGCACTTTCAATACATAGAGGAGAAAAAACTGATCTTCTGTACGAATATATTACTAGTCACGAATTTATACATCAAGTAGAAGCTATTGTTGAAGTTTATAAAGAAAGCACAAAGCAGGTTGCTAATGAAAGGATTGTTTTTGAAAAAAATTGGAAAGCAAGAGATGAACAAGCAAAAAGATTACTTTTAGCAGCTGCCAATATTGTTGGAAGTATTCAAGGAAAGGTCGGGCAAACTGCTTTACCAATCAAGGAGCTTGATCTTTTACAACTAGAGAGCGGAGAAACAAAAAAGGAAGAAAAATAAATAAGAAATTAGTTGAAAATATAGTTACTTCCAAATTCCCAACCTGTTTTGCTTCGTAACACTCTCAGCTTGAAGAAGTTCATCCTGATATTTTATCTTAGCTCTTTTCTCATAAAGAACCACTCTAGCCAATCCATTTTTTACCAACTCAACATTAAGATTTTTCCTATCAACAAATAAATAACCCAGTAATCTTCCAAATTTATCTTCTTTGTATTTTTCTTCCTGTTCAAAGGTGATTTCTTTTCCTAAGGTTAAATTCTTTGTAAATTCAACCGCTTCTTTGTAAAATGGTTCTTTAACTTCAGGAGCATTAACGCCATAGAGTCGAAATACTTTACCGTCTGATAGTTTAAGCGTATCTCCATCAGTAACGTCAACTACGGTTAGCTTTTGAGTTGGGGATATTAGGGGTGTTGGGGAGGTTTGGGAGTTGGTTTTTTGTCTTTCAAAGTAAGAACCGGCAAAAAAGGAAATAACCATCAGAACGAAAACACAAACAGCCAAAAGTATTTTATTTTTCATTTTTCTTTTGAATCTTTGACAATTATTTTTTTCCCTTTCTCATCCAGCTTAAGATCAAGATTCTGATTTTGTCTCTAGCCTAAAGCCTTTAGAAATTCCCTCGGGATAACCAGGACTTTGAAGTATCTACCGGATGAAGTTAGTTTTCTTGTAAGCTTCATATATCTAATATCATAATCCCAATTATAAGAAAAAAGCAAATCCCGTCTTCTCACTCGGTCGGGGCAAAGAGATTAAAGACCAATTAAGGTTGTCCGACCGAAACAAACAAGCCTTCAATCTTTGGTTCCCCTCTCCGTCTCTTGGAGAAGTAGAGGGGTCAGGGGTGAGGAAATTAAAATTGGTCGTCTGAAAATGCCGCCCCCCCTGCCTGTCAAGAAGACTACCCGATTGAGGGAGTCCGTCTTAAAAGAAATTGAAGGACTCCCGAAAAACCAAGCGCCGAAATGCATAAT
>PFOE01000072.1 GCA_002792355.1 Candidatus Roizmanbacteria bacterium CG_4_10_14_0_2_um_filter_36_35
AACCTGTGTAACGTTTTATTCTGAAGTACACCCCCGGGGTGTAATCCAGGATAAACCTTTGTCTCACCCCGGGGGTGAAACTATTTTTTCCGAGCAGGAAAAGATCAAGGGCCATATAGCAGAAATTCCAACCGGACGACCAACAAACGGCTACCCTTTTCGAGCTTTATTTATTGTCGATGAATTCAATAAATACTACGATGAACTAACACCTGAAGAACACGATAAGATTAACCATAGACTGAAAGCATTAAAAAGGTTGGCAAATAAAATATTATCTGTGCTATAATAATCTCAACATGAATGACAGAGTAGATTTTACTAATAATTATTCACCTTCCTCATCCAGTTGCCCGTTTTTCGGGAGGTTGAAGTAGTGAATACAAAGTTTTAAAAATCAACCTCCCGCAGGGGAGGTTTTTTAATTATGAATAAAAACGATCTATATTTTATTATTGATTTTGATAGTACTTTTGTACAGGTTGAGGCATTGGATGAATTGGCTAATATTGCTTTGCGAAAAAATCCAAGGAAAAAAGAAATTTTAGAAAAAATTAAAAAAATAACTAAAGCCGGAATGGAAGGCAAGATTCCTTTTAATCAATCTCTTAAAAAAAGGATTAAATTATTCGAAACGAACAAAAAAGATTTAAACAAATTAATAAGATTGCTTAAACGAAAAATCACCGTTTCAATTGCCCGTAATAAAGAATTCTTTAGAAAATATCATAAAAATATTTATATTATTTCCGGCGGATTCAAAGAATATATTTTGCCTTTATTTAAACCTTTAGGAATTGATAAAAAAAATATTTTAGCTAACGAGTTTATTTTTGATTCTCAAGGAAAAATTATTGGTTTTGATAAAAAAAATCTGTTATCACAAGATAAAGGAAAAATTAAACAAATTAAGACTCTTAACTTACCCGGAAAAATTTATGTCATCGGCGATAGTTATACTGATTATCAAATAAAAGAAGCTGGATTAGCAAATAATTTTTTTGTTTTTTGCGAAAATATAAAAAGAGATGCTATAATTAAAAAAGCTGACCGTGTATTACCAAATTTTGACGAATTTTTATATTTATTTGATTTTCCCCGATCCTATTCTTATCCAAAAAATAGAATAAAAGTTTTATTATTGGAAAATATTAACCAGACAGCAATTAATTTATTTTTTAAAGAAGGCTATCAGGTCGAAACCTTACCAAATGCTTTAAATGAAGATGAATTAATAAAAAAAATTACTGATATTTCTATCTTAGGAATCAGATCTCGCACTAAAGTTACTAATGAGATTTTGGTTAAAGCAAAGAAATTACTGGCAATCGGTGCTTTTTGTATTGGTACCAATCAGATTGATTTAAAAACCGCTTCGCAAAAAGGAATCACCGTTTTCAATGCTCCATACAGCAATACCAGAAGTGTTGTTGAGCTAGCGATTGGAGAAATCATTATGCTTTACCGAAGAATATTTGAAAAAAATAAAAAATTACACCAAGGGATTTGGGATAAGTTAGTCAAAAATTGCTTTGAAATTAGAGGAAAAAAATTGGGAATTATTGGCTATGGAAATATTGGCTCTCAACTTTCAGTTTTAGCCGAAAACTTAGGAATGGAAGTATATTTTTATGACGCTGTGGATAAATTAGCTTTGGGAAATGCTATTAAATGTGAATCTCTTAAAGAATTGTTAGGAAAAGTTAATGTAGTTACTTTACATGTTGATGGAAGAGAAACTAACAAAAATTTAATTGGTTATAAAGAATTTAAGCTTATGAAAGATAAGGTATTATTTTTGAATTTAAGCCGGGGATTTGTTGTTGATATAAAAGCATTGGCCGATAATATTAAAAATGGAAAAATTGCCGGAGCAGCCATCGATGTTTTTACTAATGAACCAAGAAAAAATAATGAAAAATTTATCTGTCAGTTACAGAATCTCCCCAACGTTATTTTAACTCCTCATATTGCGGGAAACACTGAAGAAGCACAAAAAAATATTGGTGATTTTGTCACTAAAAAAATTATTGATTATATTAATACCGGTAATACCATGTTAAGCGTCAATTTTCCAAATATCCAATTGCCTCAACAAAAAAAATTTCATCGGTTAATTCATATTCATCAAAACATTCCTGGTATTCTAGCAAAAATTAATAGTATTTTAGGAAATAATAATATTAATATTGAAGGCCAATATTTAAAAACTAACGAGAATATCGGTTATGTGATTACTGATGTTAATAAGAAATATAATCCAAGTGTGATGAGTGAGTTAAAAAAAATTCCTGGAACTATTAGATTTAGAATTTTATACTAAGAATTTTATGAAAAAATATTTTTTTACTCCCGGTCCATCACAATTATTTCCAACTATTTCAAAGCACATTAAAAATGCTGTCAACTATAATATTTCCTCGATTTCACATCGTGGTCAACAATTCAAGCAAATATTCAAAAATACTGTCGACTCCCTAAAAAAACTACTTAATATTCCTGATACTTATTATGTTTTTTTTCTATCTTCAGCTACTGAAGCAATGGAGAGAATTATTGAAAATTGCGTTGAGAAATATAGTTTTCATTTTGTCAATGGCGCATTTTCTAAAAAATTTTTTGAAATTGCTTCTGACTTAAAAAAGGAGCCTTTTGAATATGAAGTAGATTATGGAAAAGGGTTTAATTTTAATGCCATTGCCATTCCAAAAAAAATTGAGCTTATTTGTTTTACTCATAATGAAACAAGTACCGGTGTTGCTCTAAATGTAAATGATATTTATAAGTTTAAAAAGTTATATCCCAATAAACTGATTGCAGTCGATATAGTTTCTTCTGTTCCTTATGTTGATCTTAATTATTCTCTAGTAGATATTATTTTTTTCTCAGTCCAAAAGGGTTTTGGTTTACCAGCCGGTTTAGGAGTTTTGATTATCAGCCCTCAGGCCCTAGAAAAATCAAAATATCTGGCTAACAAAAATTTAAACATAGGCAGTCATCATAGTTTTATTGAACTTGTAAACTATGCCCAAAAAAATCAAACACCCGAAACACCTAATGTTTTTGCAATCTATTTATTAGAAAAGGTTATAAACGATATGCTCAAAATAGGAATAAATAATATTAGGAAAAATACTGATATAAAAGCAAAATTACTTTATAAATTTTTAGATAATAATGATGGATTTAAACCATTTGTAGAAAAAAAATCAGTCCGTTCAAAAACTGTCATCACCAGTGAAGTAAAAATTGGATCGCAGGAGATTATAAAAAAATTAATAAGAAAAGGATTTATTGTAGGAAACGGGTATGGAATATATAAAGACAAACATATTCGTATTGCCAACTTTCCTGCTCACACAATACAATCAGTAAAAGGACTAATAACTCAATTGTCAATTTAATCTTTACTAGATTTAGGCTATAATTAAAAAATATGTTATCCCTCGATTTCATCCGTACCAACAAGGCTAAGATTTTAGAGGCGGCGAAAAACAAAGGCCGCCAGGTTGATTTGGATAAGATTATTTCCCTAGACGATGAAAGGCGAAAACTAATTCAACAAACTCAAAAACTAAGGGAAGAACGAAATAAATTAGCTAAGCAAGGTAAACCCCACTCCGCCGAAGGCTCCGTTAGGGGCAGGGAAATTAAAGATGAACTAAAAAAAATTGAGGAAAAACTCGCTAAAATCCAGTCACAATTAGATTTATTAATCTCATATGTCCCAAACGTCCCGCTAGATGAAGTCCCAATTGGAAAAGACGCTACTGGAAATAAGGAATTAAGAAAGTGGGGAGATCTTCCAAAATTTGACTTTAAACCGAAATCTCATATTGAACTTGGGGAAGATCTTGACTTGATTGATCTTGAACGTGGAGCTAAAGTGTCAGGTTTTAGGGGTTATTTTTTGAAAAACCAAGCGGCTCTTCTTCAGTCTGCTCTAATGTTCTATGTTTTCAATAAGTTAGTTAAAAAAGACTATACGCCGATTATTGCGCCAGCTGTAATAAAAGGCTTCGCTCTCTTTGGCTGCGGCCAGTTTCCTTGGGGAGAGCAAGATACTTATAAACTAAATGATGAAGATGCATATCTTGCTGGAACTGCTGAACAACCAGTCACTTCTTATTACTCTGGAGAAATTCTCAATGAAAAAGATCTGCCGAAAAAATTCGTCGCTTTTTCTCCCTGTTTCAGAAAAGAAGCCGGTGCTTATGGAAAAGATACTAAAGGTCTGTACCGGCTTCATGAATTTTGGAAGGTGGAACAGGTAATTATTGGTAAAAACGATATTGAAGAAGCAAAAGAACTCCATGAAGAATTGCAAAAAAACTGTGAGGAAATTTTGCAAGACCTGAAACTACCCTATCGAGTTTTATTAATGTGCACTGGTGATATGGGCGAACCCCAGATGAAAAAATACGACACAGAAACCTGGATGCCGTCACGTCAGGCATACGGAGAAACCATGTCAAACTCAATTATGGGAGATTTCCAGACAAGAAGACTTAAAATCAAATACCGAAAAAAGGACGGTTCGACTGAATACTGTTTTTCCTTAAATAACACTGCTCTAGCTTCTCCTAGAATATTAATTGCCATCTTAGAAAACTATCAACAGAAAGACGGTAGCATCACTATACCAAAAATTCTTCAACCACTGGTTGGCTTCGAGAAAATTAATACTTTATAAACTTTACGAACTTTATGAACTAAGGTTTTGGCGTCGGCGTTGCCAATGCTTCCTGTCCGCAGTTAACCTTATTTTCCGTTCCTTTAATGAAATATTCTTTTCTGCCAAAAAAACAGGTCTTCTCAACGACATTATCTGGTTTGCTATACCAGCGATTATCATTACTATAATTTTTAAGAAGATAACTCATCATTCTATTCCAGATCGGCGCGGCGCCAGTTATACCCGATGACAGATAAGGATTCATTGGAGAGTTGTCATTATTACCGACCCAGACCGTCACTAAAAAATCAGGTGAATAACCAACTGTCCAGTTGTCTTTTTTACTGTCGGTTGTTCCAGTCTTAACCGCGACTTTATAACCTGGAATTTCAAGAGCCGAATTTGGCCCAAACGCCCAGGTCCGGGCAAAATTATCAGCTAAAATATCAGAGATAATAAAAGAAACACCGGGATCCATTTCTCTGATTTTGAAAGGTCTTAGTTCCTTTATCACTTCGCCTTGATTATTCTCGATTTTTAAATAATAGCTCAAAGGTAGCTTATATCCTAAATTGGCTAAAGTCCCAAACGCTTCGGCCATATCAGTCATTCTTACTTCTCCTCCACCCAAGGTAAGGGACAAGCCATAACGCGACCGATCTTTCCAAGTATCTATTCCGAGCTTTTGAGCAAAATCGATAAAATTGTCAACCCCAACTGTGTTTAGAACTTTAACCGCCGGAACGTTATATGAATTAGCCAAAGCATAACGGAGCGGAACTTTACCGTGGAATTTATCGTCATAATTTACAGGCTGATAAGAACTGCTGCCTGGAATTTTAAATATAACCGGACTGTCATCGATGATAGTTGCTGCCGTATAGCCTTTTTGCAAAGCCAGGGAATACATAATCGGCTTAATCGAACTCCCAGGCTGTCTATTGGCTGTCGTCACGTTAAATGCCCCCCAAGGTTGGTAAAAATAATCCACTGAACCAACCATAACTAAGATTTCCCCTGTCACCGGCCTTGTTACTAGAATAGCGCCGTTGGTAACATTTAGAAAGTTTATTTTTTCCAATTCTTCTTTGAGAATTTTTTCTGCTTCATCTTGAACTTCTGAATCCAAAGTTGTCGTTACATTTAATCCACCTTCTTCTACTTTCTGAATGCCATAATTAGATTCAAGCTGACTTTTAACATAAAAAACAAAATGCGGTGCTCTTATCGATGTCTCAGGCGGCAAGACTTCCAATTTTGACTTTTGACTTTTTACTTTTGACTTTTCATCGATGAATTTTTGTTTGACCATTGCTTCCAAAACCTCGTTTCTCCGTCTCAAAGCCGCCTCTGGATTAGTATAAGGAGAATAGGTCGAAGGTGCTTGGGGCAGTCCGGCTAGTAAGGCTGCTTCTTCCAGTGTCAACTCTCTAGCCGGTTTGCCAAAATATGTCTTAGCTGCTTCTTCAATACCGTATGACGACCCACCATAAGGAACTTGATTTAAATACATCTCTAAAATCTGTTCTTTGTTATAAATCTTTTCTGTCCAAAGAGCTAAAATAATTTCTTTTAATTTCCGTTCTAATGTTCTTTCCGGAGTTAAAAGAGCGCTCTTGACCAATTGTTGAGTAATTGTCGAGCCACCCTGAAGGTTTTTATTAAGAATTGTTTCTTTAAAAGCTCGCAAAATACCAGAAGTCCAAGCGATACCATTGTGTTTAAAGAAATCTTTATCCTCGATGGCAATCGTCGATTGGATTACATAGGAAGGTAGATTCTTAAGAGAGACTTTGGTTCTGTTTTGATCGCGGTATATTTCATACAAAAGTTGACCGTTTCTATCATAGATGTGTGTAGATAAAGGATAATTTACTTTTCCTATATTGTTAGGTGAAGGCAGCGCTTTAATGAAAAAATATGACTGATAAAAAGAAAAAAATATTACCATAGTCAAACAGCCTAAAAGAAAGTACTTAACTCTGGTTAGTACTTCTTTCCTCCGTGTCATCCCGAGCGAACGAAGTGAGTCGAGGGATCTTAAAGAAAGATTCCTCCACGGAGCCTGCCCTGAGCGAAGTCGAAGGGGTCGGAATGACAAACGACTAATTAAACTTCTTAAATATCTAAATAAATTCAAAAAAAACCTAAAAATAAATCTAAACGGCTTCTGGGTCATCTCGCCAACGAAGATAAAAAAGTTAGCCAGATAATATAGTCCCTTAAATATCAATCCAAATAGATCGCGAAGAACGTTTCTCATGAGGCTAATTTTAACAAATGCTATGGGTTAAAGCAATCTTAGTTTAGCCTTGATCACAAGTCTTTCCAAGTAAGTTCCCGGAGGCACACAGGTAATTAAAGTCAAGAAAGAACCATTTTTTTGCTGTTCCAACACTGATATTTCGTCGGGGTCAACGACAAACATATCATAAACCTGGTATTCATATTTAAGGTCGCCAATTTTTACCCTAATAACGTCACCCGTCTCAAGGGAAGACAGATAAGTAAAAATTGACTTATAGTCTTTTGGACTATAAAGCTGGGGTAAGGTAGAATGGCCAAAAATGGCGACATTTCCGTATTCACCCGGTAGACTCCTGGGTAAATAATGAATCAGGCTTTTGCTCAAATCTTCTCCGCCGACAACCACTTTGGCGTCTTTAATATTAAGGCGCGGTATCGATAAGGTATATTCCTTGACGGATAAGGTCGACATTGATCCGGTCTGTGAAACAGAAGGGAACCACAAGCTGGCTTTGGTGTAATCACGCAGATTGTTGGAAAAAATATTAAATACACCTAGAATAGTACTTGCCTCTGATAAAGAGGCCGGTGAATCAAGATTAGGCACTGGTGTTTTTAAGTTCTTTTTTAAAAAAAGACGCGAATAGATTTCAAAAGACAAAATAGGATAAAACGACCAAAAAAGAAGCAAGACTCCTACTATCAAAGAAAAATAGGAAAAATAGTTGATGGCTTTTTTCTTTGGTGAATTGTCTTTTTTAACATAGACGTGCACGGACATAATTTAAAGACTGGAAATTTTAAGAAAAATATTCTTTTTTAAAAAGGGAAGGAAGTTTTTCAAAAAAGGCAGGGGTTCGTTGATGACAACGTCATAACCTTGGATGTCAGAACCTGACTTCAAAATTAATTCTAACTGACTTTTGCTCTTGCCGACGATTTTTTCGCTGATATCTTCCTGATTAAATTCCCTGACCGCCCTACTGTTAACATCTAATTTAAGTGATAGTAAATTATCGTCGTTAATTTCCGTATTTGTAATTTTAAAATTTAAGTTGCTTTCTTCAACCTGATATCCCTGCTTTAGATCTTTTTTTAATCCGTTAAGAATTTTTTTATTCAAATTGGCTTTGTTGTAGGAAAAATAAGTAGTCTTCGCTTTCGTATTCAAAGTCAAACTGTCGCCTTCTTCACTAACTTCTTTAGAAAATTTCCGCGCGGTCAAAACAATCTCAAATAAATCGGGAATAATGGCTTCTTCTTTTGACGAAGACGGCGTTTTCATTTGGTTTTTCGCTTTGTCTAAAATGGATTTCTCTAATTTGTCTTGGTCTACTTTAGCAACTGTTCTGATCTCTTTTTTCGTTCCTCCAGAAAGAGGTGATTCATTGATAGCAAAGAAGTCGCTGGTTACCAAATTTCCGATTTTAAAGCGCTGATTTTTGCTTAAATTGCTTTCAGTACCGATATTGACAGCCGTGATCGAACCGGCGCTTTTCCCCGGCAGTTTGGCAGAACCGTCAGCCGCCAGCGTTGAGGAAGCTACTTTTACATCTCCATCTAAAATAAACTGTAAACCAGCTGCCTCAAGAGTCGTCCCTTTGCTAAAAATCTTTTCATTATCGTCAAAATTATGAATATTAACCGAGCCCTTAGCTTTATCGCCTATTTCTTTTTTTCCTGTTGTAGTCGTTGTTTCTGTAAAATCAGCTGACAAGCTAGCAACTTTGTAGTTGATAGTTTCTTCAATTGTTTTTTTAATCGTTTGAGACGGAAGATAAATCGTCAGCTGAGCACGATGGAAAAAATATTCGTTAAGACCAAGACTCAGGCCGATGATAACCGCTCCTAAAATAGCTGCAGTTTTTCCTTTAAGAGAAAACTTTGATAAATTAATGACTGGAAGCTTGGAGAAAACCGCTATTTTCAGTCTTTTCTTTGGCTTTTCTTCTTTCATATCATTTACTTCAGTAACATCTTCACCCATGACAAAACCAAAGCTTTCCTTAGTTGGAATCTCATTTTCTTCAGAAGCAGTCGGCTCTTTACTTTTAATCTGACCTTCAAAAACATTAATCAATCCCTCGATGACTTCTTCTTCCTTGAGAATATCTATCTTTGGTATCTGGATAAAATAATCTTCGCCGAAGCGATGGCTGACGATTTTTGTCGCCGCCTCATCAATATCATTTGAGTCATAAAGAATCATTCGCGACGGCAACATTGCCCGACCCTTGATTCCTTCTATTCCAGACAAGAAGTCATTAATAATATTGTCTGTTCGGGCTAAAACTTTTCTGTAGCTTACTTTGCCGCCTTTGTAGACAAAAACGCTCAACTGGCTCTTGTCCAGTTCCAACAGAACCGCCGTCAATAAAACTTCCTCCTTTTTTTCTAGATAAAATGATACCGCCTCAAAACACTCTATATAACCTAAAACTTCGAGCTCTAGATTTTTAACTAACTCTTTAATCTTGGAAAGATATGGTTTTTTGATGTCGCTGGTTCTGTCATCTACTAAATGCGAATAGACAAAAAAAATTGTCTTAACGACTTGGGTATTCAATTCTTTTTCTAATTTGAACAGTGTTTCGTCGACATCTTCGGTTAGATTTTCCCAACCATTGGTGTATTGGAATTTTTCTCTCTCTTTAATGACAATTTTCCCTTGTTGACGGGCCATAATAATAGCAATTCCTTCTTCTTCTTTTAAAAAAAGACCAAGAAAAGATTCTTCCTTACCGGAGTTTTTAGAAAAAAACGGAAATTTCATAAATAATAAAAAAATTATTCCAATCTACGAATGAATTCTAATCTACCAATATTCGTTGATTAGGATAAATTAGTAGATTTGAATCATCATTGGGTACTTATATTATACTTGGTAAAAATCTGGGTAACTCCTTCTTTTGTCGTCTTCAAGGCTTCACTATAGGTGACGCCTTGAATGGTACTGTTAATCGCATTTTCCAAATACTTAATTAATTCATCATTTAATCCATTGTCATAGGTTTTACTAATCAAAGGTACGGAAACGAAATCATTTGCTTGTTTTATTACCGCTCCCAAGTACTGATTTTGGGATAAAAGCGGCGCCAGGTCAACCCGGGAATAAGGTTCACCAAAGGGCCGCAACCGACTCTCAATCTCATAGAGTTTTGTTAGATTATCCTTTTCTGTTAAATAGCGCAAAAATTTCCATGCCTCAATTTGATTTTTGCTGAAGCGCGACACGCCTTCAACCCAATAATTAGCGATAGAAACTACCGAAGCGCCGGGAACTGACGGAACCGAAATTACTTTCATTGCTATTTCGGGATTGGTAGTTTTAATCGTCAACGCTTCCCAAGAAGGAACGATAATCATCGCGACTTTTTCCTGAATAAATGCGTTAACAGAATTAGGCATCTCTTCGTTCCAATATCCTTGAGGTTCTTCGGCAAATTTCCGATAGATTTCTAGGGCGCCGGCTGCCTCTTGTTGATCTAATTTATCTAGACTCCCCCCATTTTGAACCAGTAAAAGAGCAAAGACATCGGAAAAGTGTTCTATATTTCTGGTAGTCCCCATAGCGATGCCGGAAGTGATCAAAATACCCTTGGTGTCTTTAACAGTAAGACGCGGAACTATATCGGTAATTTCGTCCCAGGTCGAGGGCACGGTGGAAACTCCACCTTTTTTAAAAAGGCTTTCGTTATAGATTAAAACCAAACCGTCGATTTCGAGAGGTAGACCGTAGTAATAGTTGCCTACTTTTAAGTCTTTTTGGTGGACTTTGTAAAAAGTCTTTTCAAATTCGGAGTTGTTCATGATAGACGCTGGAAGTGGTGCCAACACTTCTTTTATCTCTGGAACCCAGGTATTGTGGAATCTAAATAGATCTGGGCCTTGATTGATTTTGCTTCTGACAACAAGTTTTTCCCGATAGCTTTGCGGACTCATTTTTTGATAGCTGATTTTTACATTGGGATTTTTCTGTTGGTATTGATCTATAAGAGGTTGGATGACTTCCTTGTCTTCCCACAGACCCCAATAAGTAAGGCTTACTTGTTTTTTTCCTCCACCTCCACCTCCGCCGCTAAAAATGGCCTTGATAACAAAAACCAAAATAATAAAAAAAACAATCGCTCCTCCCATGATGAAAAAATATTGATTTTTGTTTTCTTGGTAAACTGGAGGGGGCATGTCGATTGGAGACTCGGTTGGAGCCTCCGGGGTAACTACTTCTTCAGGGGTTTCCTCGATTTCAGGCGGCGTTTCGACCGGAACCGTTTCAAATTTAGGCCGTTGATTTTCTGGCGGAATTTCATTATTATCATCCATAGTACTTTCCCTCCCTGTCATCCCGAGGGAGCGAAGCGACCGAGGGAACTAATTAAAGATTCCTCGCTTCGCTCGGAATGACAAAGGAGAGCACCATATTCAATGATAGCAAAAAAGTCATCAAAAAGAAAAATTTTTGACTCATGGTTTTTTATTCTCGGCGCTATTCTCGCCGTATTCGTAATAAAGTCTTGGCAGTTAATTAAGTATAACCAAAGATTTGAAAATAAAGTTTATCCTAATGTCTATATCGACAATCAATCTTTTGGCGGTAGGACAAAACAGGAAATTATTAATTATTTTAAAGTCAAATCGCTGCCTTTGAAGAGAATTTCTTTGACAATTATTTATCAGGATCAGTCTGTGGCGACTTTTTCCGGACAGCAGCTGAAGTTGAAAACTGATGAAGAAACAGCTGCCGAAAGAGCCTACTTCATCGGCCGCTCCAAGTTTGCCTTTTCCCGCTATTACCAAAAAATTACTTCTCTTTTGAATCTAAACCGCTATGATTTTATCAGTAACATCGATTATGATAAGTCGGCCGTTTCTGAACGAGTTGAATCTATAAAAGAAGAGTATAATAAGCCAGCCAAAAATGCTCTTTTTAAGTTTGAAAACGGCCGTGTTCTCAGTTTTCGCAAGGAGGAAAAAGGTCAAGAAATTATGATTGATTCTGTCTTAACCGACTTTGACAACGCCGTTCAATCAATAAAAAATAAGTCAGAAAACAAATCGATAATAATAAAACCGAGAATAATCGAACCGGAAATAACCTTAGCTTCGATAAATAATTACGGAATTGAGGAATTTATAGCCGAAGGTAGGTCTGACTTTTCCCATTCTATCCCGGAAAGAATTCATAATATAATTTTGGCGGCTTCGAAATTTAACGGCGTCTTGATTCCGCCAAACAAAACTTTTTCTTTCAATGCTACTGTTGGCGATATTTCTTCATTAACTGGTTATAAACCGGCTTATATCATCAAGGAAGGAAAAACCGTCTTGGGCGACGGCGGAGGCGTTTGTCAAGTGTCAACGACTTTGTTCCGAGCCGCCTTGAACGCCGGACTACCAATTGAGGAACGCCATGCGCACGCTTATCGCGTTGGTTATTACGAAAATGACATGAAGCCGGGTTTTGATGCCACTGTTTTTGCGCCTTCTGCAGATTTGAAGATTAAGAATGATACTAATGCTTATATATTAATTGAAACGGAGATAGATGAAGAAAATAATTTGTTATATTTCCGCTTATTCGGAAAAAAAGACAATCGCCGGTCAGAAATAAATAATATTAGTCTTTGGGATGTTTCCCCTCCTCCGCCGCCAAAGTATCAAGATGATCCAACGTTAAAAAAGGGAGTGACTAAACAGATTGATTTTCCCGCCTGGGGCAGCAAAGCTTCTTTTAGTTATAAGGTTTATAAAGAAAATAATTTAATTATTGATCAAAAATTCTTCTCAAACTTTCGCCCCTGGCAAGCAGTCTTTTTCGTCGGAACAGCGGATTAAAAATATCTTTCATCTTTTTCTTTTTAATAAGATATCGTCAAATTTTTATTGTCCTTATAATCTAATTAATTCATTTTGTAGCGTATAGTCCGTTGACAATCTCTTTAAATAATCAAATACTAAATTCATAACGTGTATTTTACGATCGTGCAACAGACGCGCTATGAAAAATGACAAACTAAAATCAGGCGAAGTAATAGAATCAATTTTAGAAACTATCGCTGATGAATTAATAGATATGGGAGGTTATTATAAACCAAGATTGAATGTTATTATTGGTCATTTAATCAAAGAAATAATAAAAAGACGAAAAATCAACAAAAAAAAGATCCAAAGAGCAATAAAAATTCTTGAAAAAAAAGAAATTATTGCATTAGAAGAAAAAGATGAACAAATTTTTGTTCAGTTACATAACAAAGGAAAATCAACCGTTCTTAAATATTCAATAAAATCATTATTTGATTTTAAAAAGTTAAAAAAGAAATGGCAGAAAAAATGGTATTTAGTTTTTTTTGATGTTCCTGAAATCCAAAGAAATAAAAGAGATTATTTAAGACGATTCCTTTTAAAACTTGGGTTTTATCCTTATCAAAAAAGTGTTTATCTTTTTCCTTACGAGTGTGAAAAAGAAATTAATTTAATAAAAAAAATTGTCGAGGGAGCTAAATATATGAAATATATTATTGCTGAAAAAATCGAAGACGAAAATTTAGCAAAAATTTTCTTTAAACTTACTTAATACGTGCATTGCTCGATCGTAAAACATACGTAATGACTATTTTTTACTAACAATCATTTTTTCGATTAAAACGTCATCTGGTCTTGTTAAAATAAAAAGAACAATTTCAGCGATATCTACTGTTTTCATCATCCATGGTTGGTTATGCGGATTCGGTCTTTTTGCTTTTTCATAAAGCATGCTATCGAATCCTCCTGGATGAAAACTTGTTACCTTTATTTTTGTATCTTTTAATTCGTCATTTAATGCTTTGGTAAAACCAGTCATTGCCCACTTAGTTGCTCCATAAGTTTTCCAAAAGATATTGTTACCGGAAGGCGTATCGCTAGCTCCAGCAGTCGAAATGATGTTAAAAACATACCCTTTGTTTCTGCCTTTAAAATAAGGCAAAACTTCATAGGTAAAATTTATATTACCCAAGGAATTCGTTTCAAACGCTTCTCTTCTTCTATCTGGATCTATTTTCTCCAATTCCTCATCTGTCCATATACCTGCATTATTTATTAAAATATCGATTTTTGAAAATTTGTTTATTATTTTATTAACTGTCTTTTTTATCTGATCAATGTCTCTAATATCACAAATAAAATATTCTACAGCTCCTTTACTTTTAATAATTTTATCTTTTACTTTTCTTAATTCTTTTTCTGTTCTCGCTACAAGAACTACTTTACCACCCTCATTCGCCACTCTATAGGCAATTTGTTCTCCTAAGCCGGACCCTGAACCGGTAATGATTACTGTTTTATCTTTAAGTTTCATATAGTTACGTCCTTTGTACGATCGTGCAAGACACGCTCTAAAATTTTTAATTATCTAAACCAACGCGCGCGTCCTAGTTTATAATTTAAGGTTTTAAGTTTTCTTTCTCCAATAATTTTCGCAGGAACGCCGCCAACTATGGCAAAAGGCGGAACATCTTTGGTAACGACGGCTCCGGCGCCAACGACTGCTCCTTTGCCGATTTTTACACCTGGAAGAATAATCGATCTCGGTCCAACAAAAACGTAGTCTTCGATGACAACCGGCTTATCAACGGCGGAAAAGTTTTCGTCTTCAATGTCGTGTTGAGAATTATAAATCATTACTTCGCTGGCAATATCGACGTGACTACCAATCACAAGTTTTTCTCTTCCGTCCAATACCACTCCTTCGCCAACAATCGTATCCTCATCGATAATAATATTTCGCGGATCATAAAATCTGGCTTTGGTATGAATAACTGAACCTTTGCCGATTTTTATTCCGGCTAAACGATAGAAAAAACGGCGGAAACAATGACAGGGAACGCAACCTATCAAATGAAGCCAATAAACTTCAGACTCGAGGAAGATATTTTTAATTCGATTAATGACTTTATTAAATATTTCTCTCAAAGTTAACTTTTTCCCAGTCTTATCCGTAATATAACTGTCCATTTATTAAAGTATAGCAAAACAGGAGTAAAGTTAATTACCAAATAGATATTTTTGAATCGTCTTATTGCCGAGTTTATTCAGGGCGCCTTTTTCAATCTGCCTGATCCTTTCGTAGGTAACTTTATACTTTCTTCCAATTGATTTTAGCTTTTTTCTTTTCAATCTTTTGACCAAAATATCTATTTCTTTAGGGTTTAGCCTAGGAGATTTGGTAATGAAGTTAATAAAGTAACCAACAGTCTGGTTAGGCATTATTAAATAACAAGATTATATCATAAGACAATGTTAACGGTCCACAAACCAGATTGATGTCAGCCTCGCTCCCTCCGGTCGCTTCGGGATTCTTTTCCTCCTTCGCTTTTCGCTACGGAGGACAAGTCCGCCTCCGCTTCCCACCTTCGTCTTCGACTTCGGTGGGCAGGCGCTCCGGCGGTTTTCTGATTCAT
>PFOE01000071.1 GCA_002792355.1 Candidatus Roizmanbacteria bacterium CG_4_10_14_0_2_um_filter_36_35
TCTTATTTTTGTCAACAGTTTTTATTAGAGACGATTCATCACAAAATTTTTTCAAAAGTCCAGGGGCTTCAAAAAGAACGACCATTTTTTCAATTTTTAGAGCACCGGCCATAACTGCTACAGCCCAATCGTTATCCGTATTAATTATTTCACTTTCTTCACTAAGAGCCGGTGGGCAAACGACCGGTAAATATTTATTATCCAAAAGTAAATTAATCAAATTAACATTAATTTCCGTCACTTTTCCAGTCATATTATCTGATATTAATTTTATCTTTTTTCCTTCTTGAGAATAGACGGCCTTTTTTCTTTTACCTTTCCAAAGTTGTCCATCTATTCCTGACAATCCCACGGCATTGACTCCGTAAAATTGAAGTTTTGCAACAATTTTTTTATTCACAAGGCCCGAATAAGTCATGAGAAAAATATCAATTGCTTCTTTATTGGTATACACACTACTTATTCCAGTTGGTGAAGTAATTGTTTTAGTTGGGGATCCTAATCTTTCAGCAATTTCGTCACGGACAACACTAGCACCATGAACTAGCACAATTTTTTCTCCTTGGTTAATAAGTGTTTTTATATCTTCACAAATATAATCAAGGTTGATTTTTTTTCCTCCACCGATTTTAATAAGGATCATAAGTTGTTAATAATTTTATCAGTAAATTCAGAACTTTTTAAACTTCCACCTAAATCTTTTGTCGTTAAACCTATCTCTATTGTTTTTGTAATGGACTTTCTTATTTTTTGTGCCATTTTATCTTCACCTAAAAATTCAAGCATCATGGTCGATGAGAGAAAACTGGCCGTTGGGTTAACGATATTTTTTCCGGCGTATTTCGGTGCTGAACCGTGAACCGGTTCAAATAATCCTTGATTATTACCTATATTTCCACTGGCAGCAACGCCTAATCCACCCGTTAATCCAGCTGCTTCATCTGATAAGATATCTCCAAACATGTTGGTCGTAACGATAATATCAAAAGCTTCTGTTTTTTTTATAAGTTGCATTGCACAGGAATCAACAAGCATATCTTCCATAACAATATTAGGATAAGATATTGAAATTTTTTTAGCAATATCCAAAAATAAACCGTCGGTAATTCTCAAAATATTGGCTTTATGAACAACGGTAACTTTTTTTCTATCTTGTTTTTTAGCAAGTTCAAAAGCAAATTTTATAATTTTCTCACAACCTTTTTTGGTTATAACTCTTTCGGCGATGGCTCCTTCTTTAGTTAATCGTTCCTGTCCTACATAAAGGTCCTCTGTATTTTCTCGAACGATTATAAAATCTATTCCTTGTTTTTGATCAGGAATAGGTAGCGACTTAAAAGGTCGGACATTTGCATAAAGATCCAATATTTTTCTTAAACGGACAATTGGGCTAAAATATCCTTTTATATTTGGCGGAGTTGTAATAGCACCAAACAATATGGCATCGCTTTTTTTGCAAATTTCAATTGTTTTTTCGGGCAGTGGAGTGTCATATTTTTTATAAGCTTCAAAACCAATCTCTCCTTTGATAAAATTAAAACCTATTCCGGTTGCCTGTAAAAGTCTGAGAGACTCTTTGGTGACGTCGGGCCCGATTCCATCTCCTCCCATATAACATATTTGGTATTTTTTTTTCATATTTCAAAAAGTTTTTTTAACGAACCTAATCCATTTTTTTTGAGATACGGAATGATACCGGAACTTTCATAGAGTTTAATCATTAAGGGTGGAATAACTGCTTTTATTTCCTTTTTTTTAGTTATATTTAAAACAAGTTGTTTTTCTATATCGATTTTAAGTTTGTCATTTTCATTTATATTATCAGTGGGGGCAAGGATTGATAGCAATCCTTGATCAATACAATTACGATAAAAAATCCTCGCAAATGATTTAGCGATGACTGCTTTTATTCCACAGGCTTTAAGAGCAGTGACGGCAGTTTCACGGGAAGATCCGCAGCCAAAATTATTTCCGGCAATAATAAAATCGCCTTTCTTAACAGTTTTAGCGAACTCTGGACGATGTTCGATAAAGGCAATTTTTGACAGTTCTTTTGCATCGGTAGTAATATTGTATCTTCCGGGTGTAATTAGATCGGTGTTGATATTATTTCCAAAAATCCAGTTCATAATTATTTTTTAAAATTATAAATATTTTCTCGGGTCGGTGATATATCCGGTGATCGCCGAAGCAGCCGCTGTTGCCGGACTGGCTAAATATATTAATGCTCTTGGGCTGCCCATTCTTCCTGTGAAATTGCGATTACTGGTTGAGACACAAACTTCGTTATCGTACAAAACTCCTCCATGTCTACCTAGGCAAGGACCACAGCCAGGGGTTAATATAATTGCGTTTTTTTTAGTAAAAAATTCTATATATCCTTTGGCTAAAGCTTGTAGAAATACAAGCTTTGAAGCGGGAGTAATGATAGTTCTTACATTCGGATTCAGGTCATTTTTTTGAAACATTTTATAGACAACGTCCAGATCTTCAATCCTGCAGTTTGTACAGGAGCCGATGAATACTTGATCAACCTTTATTTTCTTTTTTTCTACTTCTTGTACAGTTTTGACCCGATCAATATCAGGTGGTTCGGCAATCTGCGGAGTAAGATCAGAAACATCAAAGTTCATTACTTTTTCGTATACTGCGTCGCTATCGCTCCATAATAATTTTTTATCAAAAATATATGGTCGTTGATTTTCTTTCAGATATTTTTCTGTTTGTACATCCGGTTCAATAATAGCGGCTTTAGCTCCCATCTCTGCAGACATATTGGTTAAAGTCAGACGAGCGGGCACAGAAAAATTACGGACTGTTTCACCGCCATATTCTAATACTCTATAGTTACCACCCTCTGGGCCAAATTTTTTAGCAATCATCAAAATAACATCTTTAGAAAATACACCTTTTTTTAATTTTCCATTTACATTGATTCTGATTGTCTGAGGGACGCGAAACCAACAGGTACCAGTAGCCATAGCAATCGTGGCATCGGTTGAACCAACGCCAATCGTCAAAGCTCCTAAACCTCCACCTGTTGGAGAATGTGAATCAGCTCCAAGAATTAGATTCCCAGGATTTATAAACCGTTCAGACATTATCTGGTGACAAACGCCATCAGTCGTTATTGGGATGCCTTGTTCGTTTGCAAATTTTCTAATTTTTGCCTGAAGTTTTGCCATTTGGACATTAGGGGCTGGAAAAGCATGATCAAAAGGAATAAAGATTTTCTTTTTGTCCCAAACTTTTTTAGCAATTTCA
>PFOE01000076.1 GCA_002792355.1 Candidatus Roizmanbacteria bacterium CG_4_10_14_0_2_um_filter_36_35
TCAAAAAAAAGCCGATAAAAAGAAAACATCTGTCATTGCGAGCAAAGCGAAGCAATCTCAAAAAGACCTGCCTGCCGGCAAGGCAGGGACTGCTTCGTCGCCTGTGGCTCCTCGCAGTGACAAAAAATCTCCCAAACGTCACAAAACTATCAGTGTTAAACCTCGTGGAAAGCGCTACCAAGAAGCAAAAAAAATAATTTATTCTTCGAGCGAAGTCGAGAAGAATAGTTCTCGACAGGTTCGAACTATAAAGGAAGCAGTTAAACTTTTAAAACAAATTCATTATGCAAAATTTGATGAGTCAATTGAACTTCATTTGCTCGTTAACGAAGTTGGTCTAAAGGGCGAAGTGGAACTGCCCCACTCAACAGGTAAAACTGTAAAAGTTACGGTCGTTGACGATAAAGTTTTGGAAGAGATCGAAAAAGGCAAGATTGATTTTGATATTCTAGTTGCTCATCCGTCTTTCATGCCGCGCCTTGCGCGCTTTGCCAAAGTTTTGGGACCAAAAGGCTTGATGCCAAATCCTAAGGCCGGAACGATTTCACCTAAACCTGAACAGCTGGTAAAAAAATTTGCCAAAGGGCTGCTTAGATGGAAAACCGAAGCAAAATTCCCTTTAATTCATCAGATGATTGGAAAAATTTCTTTTAAAGATGAAGACCTAATTGAAAATGGAGAAAAATTTATCACCGTTGTCGGGCCAAAGCACATTACAAAAGCCTACATTAAATCAACCATGAGTCCTTCGATAAAACTAAAATTAGATTAATTCGTAATAAACAAATAAGCAAATCCGACAAATAAACAAATAAATAATCAAATGTATGAATGATTAAATCATTTAAATTATTTAGTTTATTTAAACATTGATTTGTTTATTTATATCTTGAACCTTCTTTTTGCTAGGTCAACGATAATATCAGTGGCGTCTTCAATAGTTAGGTTTGGATCGGTACGGATGACTATATTATAGTGATGAGATTTTTTTTGGTCGTGGTTATAAAGTGTTTGGACAAACCTCCGTCTTTCTTCGTCAGAATCGTCAATTCTTTTCATGGCTTCGTTCCTAGTGATTTGTTTTTGAGTCATCAGCCAGGTAATTCTATAATTCATTTCAGCAATAATTCTGACTTTTAGAGCATGTGGGAAAAAGAAGTTGGCCCCCCGTCCCAAAATAATCGCATAACCTCGTTGACCAATAAGAGAAAGGACTTTGATCAGATGTCGATAGTAGGAGGACATATTCAAGAATCTTCTGCCAAAGATTTCGGTGATTAGCTCTTCGACTAGAGGAAGTTTTTTATCGTCAATTGATTTGATTAATTTCTTTTCCAGATTACATTCTTTGGCGATTTCATCGATGATTTGCTGATCGTAGACCTTCCATTTTTCACCCAGTCTTTTTGCAACCATATTGGCAATCGGTTTTCCTCCCGACCCCTTTTCCCGTGAGATGGTGATGATAGGGAGAGCTCCCTTTATCAACTCTTCTTTTTGAGGAAAGATTCTTTTCAGCAGATTTTTTTCAATCAGCTGATAAATCCTTTTCATAGAAAAATTATAACATATTTTTGCTATTATTAAATTAAAAGCTTGATACCGCATTTTCTCATTAAATTAAAGAAAATTCGAAAATGGATATCTTCGCTTTTTTCTGAAAAGACGAGGTAAGAGTAATTTTTTCACTTTCGAGGGGACCGTCCCGCGAAGCGGGATGGTGAGACTCTCGTGTGATAAAAATTACCTTACCGAGTCTAAATAATAATTATGGATAAACTTAACACCTTAATTTTGAGAACCAGCGATTTTTGGCAGTATCTGTCACAAAATCAGAAAGATCTGATTTTAGAAGGCCAGTATCTGATGAATGACATCATTAAAGACCACGCTTACCAGTTTAAAGACTATTCGTTTTTGGTCTTTCCTTTTGCCAAAGCCTATGAAGGATTTCTTAAACAGCTTTTTAAAGATGCTAAACTAATCAGCCATTTAGATTACATTTCCGACCATTTGAGACTGGGAAAATTAATGTCACCCAATCTGATCGGTCGCCTTGGGGATAAATCTCTTTATAAAAAAATAAAAGAAAGAGCTGGGGTTGATTTGGCGGAAAAAATATGGACTGTCTGGAAAGTTGGCCGCAACCAGATTTTCCATTACTTTCCCCACAATCTTAAAGCCATAAGTTTTATTGAGGCGGATAAAATAGTGGGAGAGATATTGAGGATGATGGAAGAAGCATACTATAAATTAAGCTCGAAATACTAAATCCGAAATTCGAAACAAATTATAAATAATAAATGTTTAAATATTAAACAGTTTAAAATTTAATTATTGTTTCGGATTTCGATATTCGAATTTCGAATTTTATTATGAAAGGACTTACATCAGCTCAAACAAACGATTTTCTAAAGCAATACGGCTTAAACGTTATCTCAGAGCCTCCCAAGAAGAATATTCTCTTGAAATTTATTGAACAGTTTAACAACTTCTTGACGGTTCTTTTAATCGGTGCGTCGGTTTTTTCATTTTTTCTGGACGAAACAGTTGACGGTTCTTTAATACTCGCCATCGTCATTCTTAATGCTTTTTTTGGTCTGTATCAGGAAGCAAAAGCCGAAGAATCGTTGAAGGCTCTCAAGAAAATGACCGTCACTAAAGTTAGAGTGATAAGAGACGGTCGGCAAATTGAAATCGATAGCAAATTTCTGGTGCCGGGTGACATTGTTTATCTTGAAGAAGGAAGTAAAGTGCCGGCTGATGGAAAGGTGATGGACACAATGAATTTAGAAGTTAATGAGGCGGCTTTGACCGGTGAGTCTTTGCCGGTCGTGAAAAACAAACATGAAGAGGTTTTCTCCGGAACGATTGTCGTTAAAGGAAGAGGTTTTATTAAGATAACAAAGACTGGGATGAACACAAAGTTTGGCCAGATTGCGGAAAATCTTAGCTTGATTAAGGATGATAAGACACCGCTTCAGAGAAAATTAGAAGGTCTGACAAGATTAATTGGTATTTTTGGCATTTTTTTATCGATTGTAGTGTTTGTCATTTCATTAGCCGAGGGTTCAGGTTATTTCCCCGCTTTTCTTTTAGCAATTTCTTTGGCTGTGGCTGTCGTTCCCGAGGGTTTACCGGCCGTTATGACAATCACTTTGGCAATAGGCATGAATACGATGGCTAAAAAAAAGGCGATCGTAAGAAAACTATCAGCGATAGAGGCTTTAGGTAGCATTACTTTAATCGCTACTGATAAAACCGGAACGCTGACGACGAACAAGATGATGGTCAAAGAAATTTGGGCAGAAGGAAAAATTTTAGATGTAGGGGCGAAATTTATTTCGCCCGATAAAAGGGCGATTCAAGAATCGCCCCTACAATTATTAATCCTAAACGGCATTCTCTGTTCCACCGCTTCCCTTGTCTACATCCACGACCACGGCAGTTGGGATGTTTTGGGAGATCCAACCGAAGGCGCTCTTCTTTATTTAGCTCAAAAATTAGGGATTAATATTGAAGAAGAAAGAAAAAACTGGCAGCTAATGGAGGAAAAACCGTTTGACAGTGTGACGAAAATAATGACAGTAGTAGTAAAAAAGAATATTTATTCTTCGAGCGGAGCGAAGCGAAGTCGAGAAGATAGTTCTCGACAGGCTCGAACTATAACTTTTTCTAAAGGCGCACCAGAATCAATTCTTGATATCTGTGAACTAACAGCAGTAAAAAGAAAAGAAATAGAAAAACAGGTAGCCAGCTGGGCAGAAAAAGGATTAAGAGTATTGGCATTTGCATACTTAGATTACACCCCCGGGGTGTCATCTAACCTAAGTCTCACCCCGGGGGTGTTCCTGGGAATGGTGGCGATTCATGACGCCCCGAGATTTGAAGTCAGCGAAGCGTTAAAAAAAACAAAAGAAGCAGGCATAAAAGTCGTCATAATTACTGGAGACAATGAAAAAACCGCCGAGGCAATCGGTGTTTCTATCGGTTTAATCCGTGAAGGAAATGAGATTCTAACCGGACGGCAAATAGAAGAATATAGCAACGAAGAACTATTAAGACTTTTACCTAAAGTAAAGATCTTTGCCCGGACCAATCCGTTTCAAAAGCACAGGATTGTCAAATTATATCAGCAGTTGGGGGAAATTGTTGCCGTGACCGGTGACGGCGTCAACGACGCCATTGCCTTAAAACAGGCAGACGTCGGAGTTGCCATGGGGCTCATTGGTACCGACGTTGCCCGGGAAACGGCCGATATGATTATCACCGATGATAATTTTGCCACGATTGTGACTGCAATAGAAGAGGGTAGAGGAATTATTAATAACATTAAAAACGCTATTAAATATCTTTTGTCATGCAATGTGTCCGAGGCACTTTCCTTGATTGTTGCTTTAATTTTAGGTCTGCCGACTCTTTTTTATCCAATTCAGCTTTTATATATAAATTTAGTCACCGATGGTTTACCGGCTCTAATGCTTTCTTTCTCACCAAGAAGTCAACATCTAATGACTGTCTCGCCGGAAAAAGAAATGGTTTTATTAAAAAATAAAGATCAATATTACATTGGAGCGGTTGGAATAATCGGAGCGATTTTAGTAATTATTTCTTACTTTATTTTCGCCGGCCAGAAATTGGGAGGTACAGCTGTCTTTTCGGTTTTAACATTAATTCAATCTTTTGTCTTTATCGATTTATGGCTAAGTCATCGTCATATTCATCAAAATTTATTTCACCTGGTTTCGCCGCTTTTTTTCCTAGGCTTTGCTATTCCTGTGGTTTTACAGTTTATTATATTGAGCCATCCATTTTCAGCCTCTCTTTTTAAAATTAATTCAGTTTCGCCGTTAATCTACATTCAATTTTTACTGATTTCGTTTTTTGTCTTAGCAGGGATAAGAGTAGTTAAAAAAATGGTAAAATTATAGTATAATAGTTCCTTAAACATGAATGAAGCCGTATGATCCTTACCTAAAGTTAATCCTTATGAACAGCGCTTAAAACGCATGGAGATTCCATTAGATATTCCAACCAAGTATAAAAATACTCTTAGTTCTTTAACTGAAAACAGCAACTTAACAATAGATGAATTGACAGGCTTGCCTTTAGAAACAGATGAGGTTAGAAGGAAAGTAGCTAATCAATTAGGAAACTGTTTGAAGGCGGGAAAAAGATTTGCAGTTATTTATACTGATGCTGATAATTTAAAACAAGCAAACACAGTTCATAGTCGAGATCTTGGAGATATGGTTATCAAGTACGGTGCGGCAGTAGCCTCTGATGTTATCGAAAAAGCGCAATTTGATTCAAAAGTGGAAGTTTATTTTTATAAACCAACATATGCAGCCGACGAAACAATAACCTGGGTTTTTGGATTATCAGACGAAAATATAAAAAATATTAATAAATCAATAGATGAAATTAAACCTATTAAAATAGATGATCCGAATTTTGTCTTTTCTACGACATCATTAGTAATAAATTCACAACACCCAGATATTGCTGCCGTTGTTGACGAAACAACAGCCTGGTTGAAAGGAAATGAATCCAGAATACCATTTGATTTATATCAGGAAGTTGAGGAAAAAGCCGATTCAATAAATCA
>PFOE01000036.1 GCA_002792355.1 Candidatus Roizmanbacteria bacterium CG_4_10_14_0_2_um_filter_36_35
GTTTCTTAAAGTATATTTTACCAAACTTTTTAATAGGAAAGCCTGTAACTTTTGACCAAAACGATCTAACCTCATTCAACCTATGTGTACTATTATTATGAATATATATATCAACATTAATCCTATCCTTTGGTATTTTTAAACAATCTTTTAGCCATCTCAGAAATAATCTAATCATTTTGAAGTCGGAATTACTGAAAATAACTCCTTGTCCCAGTCTGTATTGTTTTTCTTTTGCTCCTTCTGCCCAATAAAGCATAATACCCATGAGCCATAACTTTTCTTTAGTCTTCCTAATTTTTTTAATTTGTCCTAAAGCTTCTTTATTGACGATGTTAGTTTTTTTTATTCGATGATTTTTCCATTTCTCCCAACCTCGTTTTATAGCCGCCCATTTTTTTTCTGTTAGTCTTTGTTTCTGTCTCTTTGTTAAACCAACAGAGCGAAGCCATAGGGAAAGAGAGGATTTTGAAACTTTAACCTGTTTTCTGATTTCCGAATATGAGAAGCCTTTTCTTCTTAAATTAATAGCTTTTTCTTTTAATTTATTTTTCACATTTATGAACAATACTTATATGTTCTATAATAGATAAATATGGTTCATAAGTCAAGTTAATGAATTTGCTATAATTTTTTTATGGATGATTTTTTTAGTTATGTTTCCAAAGGAGTAATTATTGTTCCGATCGTTATTATTATATTATCTTTACTAATAAAATTTAATCAAAATCAATCGAAATCTTTAAATAATATTATTAGTCCAACAATTATTATTACTTCGACCCCGACCGTTACTAAAAAAATTAATTTGGATTTAAACGGTTCGTTTATTTGCCACTATGAAAATAATGGACAGATATATGACCTGTCGGTTAAAAATAAAAAAATTTCTTTAGAAATAAAAGCAGACGGTCAAACAAAAAAATATGATCTTTCGCAATATTCAGGATTATTAGGAAATCTTATAAATCTTGATGTTAATCAGTTGGAATCTTTGTCGAAACCCTACCTGCCTAAAGGAGTTGATTTAAAATCAGTTTTAAGTTCTTGCAAAAAAAGTGAATAACCCGCCCAAACTTACTTCGAGACTTAACTCATCGCTATTCGCTCGACGTCTCGAAGAGCGTTTTTTGGCGGGTTTAAGATTCTGCAAACTCGTTAACTCGCAAAACCCGTTAACTCGTTAACAGAATCTAAAAAAAGTCCCGGCTATGACCTACTTTCCCTCCCGCCGAAGCGGGCAGTATCATCGGCGCTGACTCGTTTCACTTCCTTGTTCGGGATGGAAAAGGGTGGTGCCAAGTCGCTTTAATAACCAGGACAGTTATATAGTATATAATAATAAAAGATGGAAAACAATCCAAAATCAGAGAATCGAGTATTTTTTTCCTATCTAATTTATCCCAAGATAAAGTTTGAAACCTATGAGTCGGGTGAGAAAGTATTTTTACTTCTTCGAGCCCATCCAATTACTCAGCTATCTTGGATAGTTAATTCGATTATTATTTTTATCATTTTTTTTGGGGTTAATTTTGTTATTCCTTCTTTTCTTTCTCTTAATCAGATCTTTGTTCTTAACTGTTTTGGTTTGGTTTTTATCTTAAGTTTTATTTGGATAAGTTTTCTTAATTGGTATTTTAATGTTGGTATTATTACGAATCGTCGCGTGATTGATGTAGATTTTCACGGCATTCTATATAAAGAGTTAACGATTGCCCGCCTAAATAAAATAGAAGATATTACCGTAAAAAGCGGCGGATATTTTGCCTCGCTTTTTGATTACGGAACTGTTTTTGTCCAAACCGCCGGCACCGAAGCCAACGTCGAATTTATAGATATTCCTTTTCCATCCCAGGTGGTGCAAAATATTAATCAATTGCTAGGAAAAAAACATGGAGTTTAATAATATTATTGACATTTTTTTCAAAGTTTCCGCCATTTTGCTTGCGATAATTTATCTTCTTTATGCCATCGTTGTTTCTAAGCAGGTTAAGATTATGATTAAAACCCTAGAGGATGAGTTTAATTTTATCGTTTCCTTTATAAGCTCTTTACAGATTACTGTCGCCTTAATTTTGTTAATATTTGCGATTTTTTTGGTCTGAACTATGTTTCAACAAGAGATAGCTTTTTATTTAGGTGAGCAGAAACAAGATGGTTTTTCCGGGATTGTTTCCCAGGACAATTTATTTTTTGTCCTTGAAACTGGAAGCGGTTTCTCAGAAGAGTTAGGTCACCAAGTTTTGGACTTAGTCAAGGAAAAAATCAAGCAATCTCCAATAAATAATCTATCATCTTTAGAAAATTTTATTATTAATCTTATTCAAGAAAAGAATTTACCCTCTGGTTTTTCTATTGCCACGGGTTTTCTTAAAGACAATATTTTATATCTGAAAACAACCGGAACAGGCAAAGTATTTATTAGAAGAAAAAATAAACTAGGGTTGTTAATAGAGGGAAATACTACGGCTTCGGGACCGGTGGAAAACGGTGATTTCTTCATTTTTTCAACTGATAATTTTTTTGACTTGGTTGGAGGAAGACAGGGATTGGAGAATACTTTTGACCAACGTAGTCCGACTGAAATTATCGACGAGATCACACCTAATTTGAAAGCAAAACAGGATCAAGGAGCCGTAGCTCTTTTTGTGAATTTGATTTCTGTTGTTCCGAGTGAAATTGAGGAATCTGATTCTTTGTCATTGCGAGCGAAGCGAAGCAATCCCTTTCAAGAGATCGCCACGTCGACCCGCTCTGCGGGTCTCCTCGCGATGACAAGAGAGAAGATAAGATTCCTCTGGTCATTAATGAGAAATAGCAAAAAGACGCTAACTTTTATTACTGTTTTTATTATCTTTCTCGTTTTCCTTTGGAGTGTAGTTTTGGGCTATCAAAGGAGAACTAATGCCAGTGTGCAAAACAAAATCAAATTAGCTAAAGAACTAATTTCACAAAAGCTATCAACCGCTGAAGAAGTCGCCTTTCTTAATATGGATAGGGCCTTAATTTTAATTAAGGAAAGTAAAGAGGAAACGAACAAATTAAAAAAAGAGGTCCCACTTCGCTCTTCGAGCTTCGAGGGACAGCTTGAGAAATTAACAGTTATGATTACTCAAGTTGAAAATAAAATTCTCAAAAAAGAACAAAGGAAATACAGTGAATTTTTTGATCTGACGGTTGATGATAAGAGCGCCCTTGGAGATAGAATTTATCTCGACGGAGAGACAGCTTTTATTTTAGATAAAAGAAACCTGCCTGCCGGCAGGCAGGGAGGAACAATTTATAAACTGTCTTTGGAAAAAAAATCTTTGAATAAAAATCAACTATCAGAGATCAAGTCAGCTAATTTAGTGGCCGGCTATGAAGAGGAAGGATTTTTTTATGCCAAAGGAAGCGGCGTCTACCGGATTGATAGTGATGGAAAGTTAAAAAAAATAGTTGACAACGACAAAGACTGGGGAGAAATTATTGATATCTATACTTATAACGGCAACATTTATCTTCTGGATAAAGGCAAAGATGAGGTTTGGAAATATTTAAGAGGGGAAGACAGTTATGGAAACAAGAGTTCTTATTTTGAAAGCGGTCAGGCGATTGATTTCTCGTCAATTAATTCGTTAGCTATAGACGGCTCGCTTTATCTGGCCGGCAATTCAATTATTATCAAGTATACCTCAGGATTGAGAGATGGGTTTAAAGTTGATTTGCCAGAGAGTAAGCCAAACTTTGATAAAGTTTTTACCTCAAAAGATCTGGAGAAAATTTATCTTTGGGATAAGAGCAAGGGAACGATTTATGTCTTAGGTAAGACAGGAGAATATATTGAACAGGTGAATTCTGACATTTTATCTAAAGGCAATGATTTTGTTGTATATAAAGAGGAGATTTATATGTTGGTTGGAAGCAAGATATATAAAATAGAATCAAAATAATTTTTATTTCAAAACCGGGAGGTTAAATTCCCAACCTTCGGGAGTTGGCTTGATAATACCTAACATATTGCCGGCAAAGATCTGGAAAATAACAATCACGCCAAAGATAAGAAGAAAACCGATTAAGGCATTGGTGATCTTATTTTGCGCTTTGGTAATTTTTTCTTTTTCTCCGCTTGAGGTTATCCAGTCAAAAGCACCCCAGAGCAGATAGAGCAAAAGAAACATCGAGGCGACGACGATAAATGTCCGAACTCCAAACCCAACCAGTTTTCCAAAACCTGCCATGGCGTCATCTCCGCCAAAGTTCATTCCGGCTGGGGGCGTGACTTGACCGAAAATAGATGGAACAAGATCGTCGGCTAATAATTTCATGGCAAAATATTTCCAACTCCTAATAGTTTACCAATTAATTTTACACCAACAAAACTGGCAATGACAATAACAAGGCCGACAACGGCAAAAACAATAGTGGAATAAGCTTTCTTTATGGCTTCCGGGTTGTCACCGTGAGTCAAAAGATTAAAGGCACCATAAAGTGTCATGACAAGGAAAATCAAGGCGGCACCAGACATCATTAAAGGCAAAACTACATTTAAAAGTTGACTGATATTAAAGAGGCGCGCTGGTGGAAAAGTTGTTGGGTTGATTTCCATGGCGTAGAGCATAGATAAAGTATATAATATTTTCTATGTTTAATCCTTCTTTTAATATTACTAATAAAACTTTAACTAATATTGCCAAGATTGAAGCCGCCGAAGAGGTTATCAAACATTCGCCCTTACTGCCTTTATGGGAAAAACAGTTCAAAGAAGACGCTATTATTAGATCGGCCTATCACGGCACTCATATTGAAGGTAATGCTCTTCATAAAGACGATGCCAAAGATATCCTTGAAGGTCGTGAAGTAATCGGCCGGCCGCGTGATATCCAGGAAATCATCAACTATCGAAAAGTAATAGAATTTATTGACGAGGAGGCGAAAAGGAAGATTGATAAAATTACCGAGCTTCTTATTAAAAAACTTCATCGGACCATCACTGATAAAATTTTATCAGCTGAACAGATGGGCGAGTATAGGAACAAACAGGTAATAATTAAAAATTCTTCAACCGGCGAGGTGACTTTTCGGCCGCCACCGCCACTGGAACTGCCTTTTCTGATGCGAGAGTTTGTCTACTGGCTAAATCGTGACGATAAAGACAGTCTTCATCCGGTACTAAAAGCCGGAATTACTCATCACGAACTGGTTCGCATTCATCCTTTCATAGACGGCAATGGCCGGGTAGCCCGAGTAGTGGCAACTTTGATTTTGCTTTTGGGCGGATACGACATCAGGCGGTTTTTCTCTCTTGAAGAGTACTATGATAAGGACGCAGTTACTTATTATCACAATTTACAAAAAGCTTCGGGGGGAGATTTGACCAGCTGGCTTGAGTATTTTACCTACGGCGCGGCGGTTGAGTTTGAAAAGATCAAAGAAAAGATTTTAAAGTTGTCAAAAGACGTTAAATTAAAAGAAAAGTTCGGCGGTCAGCAGATCTATCTGACAGAAAGGCAGATGAAGCTCGTCGAGTATCTCCAGGAAGTGGGCTATATCCAAAACCAGATGTTCGTGACGATTTTTCCTAATGTGTCTGAGGATACGGTTTTGCGGGATTTACAGGATTTAATTAAGAAAGGATTGATTAAGAAAGTTGGATCAACAAAGGCAGCACGTTACGTAATAGTGTAAAAAGCTCGATACCGAAATTTTTTGGCGGAAAACAACAAACCGCAAAAAATTTGGCATCCTCGCTTTTTTTAAGACGAGGCAATGGAATTTTTTCACTTTCGAGGGGACCACGAAGTGGTGAGACTCTCGTGTGATAAAAATTATGTTGCCGAGTCTTTAAAAGCTTATGAAATTTTCAGAACTATCTATTTACTTTGAGAGAATCAGCCAGGTTTCTTCTCGTTTGGAAATTACCCGAATCTTGGCAGAGCTTTTCAAAAAATTAACTCCCGACGAGATTGAAAAAGTTGTTTATTTACTCCAGGGAAAAGTTAGGCCGGCTTATGAAGGAATTGATTTTGGTATGGCGGAAAAAATGATAATAAAAGCCGCCGTATCAGCTTTGAATATCGAAAAAAGTTTTTTCGAAAAAGAATTCAAAAGAATCGGCGATCTCGGCAAAACAGTAGAGTATTTTAAAAAACAATATCATTCTTTTGAAGAAAAAGATTTAGAAACAATAGTCGTATATGAAATATTTTATCATCTTGCCACTTCTTCTGGTGTAGGATCCCAAGAAGTTAAGATTAATTTTTTAGCTCAATTGATTCGTCAAATGGACTCTTTATCTTCCAGATTTTTAGTCAGGTTACCGACGGGCAACATCCGGATGGGTTTTTCTGACATGACAGTTTTAGATGCATATTCATGGATGTTAAAAGGAGATAAAAGCCTGCGGCCCGTAATAGAGAAAGCTTATCATGTCCGGCCCGAACTTGGGTTTATAGGACGGATTATTAAAGAAAAAGGAATAGAGTTCTTAAACAAGATTAAACCAAAACTTTTTACTCCCATAATTATGATGAAAGCCGAGAGACTGTCTTCAGCAGCAGAAATATTAAAACAGATTGGCCAATGTTTGGTTGAACCAAAATTCGATGGATTTCGTTTAGCGGTACATTACTCCAAAGCAAAGCAGGAAGTACGGTTATATTCACGAAGTCTTGAAGACGTTACCCATATGTATCCTGACATTGTTTCCGGAGTAAAAAAACAGGTAAAAGCCGATGAAATTATTTTTGAAGGAGAGGCAGTAGGTTATAATACGAAGACGGGTGAATTTCTTCCTTTTCAGGAGACAGCTCAGAGAAAAAGAAAATATGAAATCGAAAAAATGGCTAAAGAAGTTCCTTTAAGATTGTTTTCTTTCGAGCTTCTCTATAAAGACGGAGAGAGTTTTATTAATAAATCTTTTATTGAGAGAAGAAAAGCGCTTGAAGATTCAATCATAACTAAAAAAAATTTATTAAAAGAAACAGTTGTTGTTGCCGATGAAGAAAAAGTTAACGAAGAAAGTAGGCTAGAAAAATTATTTGATGAAGCGATAAAAAAAGGCTTGGAAGGAATTATTGCCAAGAAAATCGACGGTGTTTATAAACCAGGAGCGAGGGAATGGAACTGGATAAAATACAAAAGAAGTTATTCGGCAAAAATTAGAGACACAATTGATTGCTTGGTGATGGGTTATGACTATGGAAAAGGTAAACGGACAGATTTTGGTATCGGTGCTTTTTTAGTGGGAGTATTAGACGAAAAAAAAGATCAATTTGTCACAATCGCGAAAATCGGCACCGGCCTGACAGATAAGGAATGGAAACAGTTAAGAATTAAGAGTTATAAGTTAAGAGTTAAAGAAAAACCAAAAAATTATTTTGTCAATAAAATGATGGAATGCGATGTCTGGGCGGAACCGAAAATTATTGTTGAGATCCGATCTGACGAAATCACTAAATCACCTGTCCATACCGCTGGTTTAGCATTAAGATTTCCGAGACTGGAAAGATTCCGTGACGACAAAAATCCTCAAGAAGTGACAACTTTGAAAGAGTTAAAGTCGATGGTTTTTTAACATTTTCAAAACGATAAAAGGATATTCAACAAAAAAAGAGAAAGGATTATACTTAATTCTTCTTCCTGAAATATTAATATTAATTGATCTGTCGAGAAAGATTTTGCCATAGGGAGAAGTGTGGATGGAAAGATCAATGTCTTCATGAACTAATTTATCATCGACACATACTTGATTTTTTATTTTTTGCCAAACAGTTTTTCTTATTGCTAGAGCAGGACCAAGCAATATATAGTAACCACTGATAATTTTAAAGAACCATTGATATAAATAAGAAAAAAAAGTGATTCTATTTACCATAGGCATATCATAAATAACAAAGTGATTAACATAGGCGATAATCTTTTTCTTTTTAGTAAAAGTTTCTTTTACTTTTTTTATCCACCCGGTTGGAAGAATTGTATCGGCGTCGCATTTAACCAAAATGTCACCGTCTGCAAAATTAAATCCCGCATTTCTGGCATAAGCAATTCCCTGCCTTTTTTCTTTAATGATTTTAATTTCTCTATATTCCTTAACAAGACTGATAGTTTTATCAATGCAGTTATTATCAACAACAATGATTTCCTCTGGTTTTTCTTTTTGACTCATTAGAGAATCAAGGCATTTTTTAATACATTTTTCTTCGTTATAGACAGGAATAACGACTGAAATCTTCATTCTATATATTTTAACAGATCCCTCGTCGCGTAGTTTACCCTGAGCGAAGTCGAAGGGCTCCTCGGGATGACATGGGTGAGTGATATAATATATATAACCTTATGAAACTCTTTTTTTCGATTGTGATCCCTACCTTGAATGAAGAGAAATTTCTTCCCAAACTTCTTAATGACCTAGCTAAACAGAAAGAAAAGGATTTTGAAGTAATTGTTGCTGATGGTTTTTCCAAAGACAAAACCAAAGACTGCATAAAATCTTATAAAGGAGACTTAAAGCTCAATTTTATTCAAACAAGACAGAAGAACGTTGCCGCCCAGAGAAACTACGGCGCCAAAAAAGCCGTCGGGAGCTATTTTGTTTTTTTAGATGCTGACGCCAGAATCTCTCCATCATTTTTCAAAAAAATAAAAAAAATCATCGTTAGAGATAAAGGACTATTATTTTTACCTTTTTTTTTGCCTGATAAAGAATACCAACAGTATAAGCCGCTATTTGACTTGGTTAATATAATGGTGGAATTATCCCAAAATTTACCAAGAAGGTTTTCCCTAGGAGGTTCTATAATAATCGAGAAAAATTTTTTTAATACCATTGAAGGGTTTAATGAAAATCTTTTTATTGCCGAGGATCATGAACTAGTACAGAGAGCCGGTCAGTGGGGCGTTAACTCTAAATTTATCAAAGAAGCGAGAATATTTTTTTCGTTAAGAAGAATGAAAAAAGAGGGTCAGATAAAGTTTTTCTATAAATATTTTATTGCCTCGGCGCGCCGATTGCTCTTCAACGAAGAAATAAAAAAGAAGATTTTTGAATACCAGATGGGCGGTCAATTATATCAGGATATTGAGGTAAAACAGAAGAAAGAAGAGTTCTTTAACCACTATTTTAATCAGATAAAAACTCTTTTTAGAAAGATTTTGGCTTCCTAAAAGAATAAGAGGAGAGAATTGGATAATGGTCTGAATGATGATCTTCAAGTCTTTCTGTTTTTATAAGTTTTAACCCTCTATAAAAGACATAATCGGTTTTAACTCGTTTAACTAAAAATTTATTAAAAAACGGTATCATAAACCTCTGAAAACGTGTGAATTTTTCTATAATTTCATCTCCAGTCATATTTATTGTTTGTCTGATATTTTTTGTTGCCTCAATCAGATGATGTTTTTGCATGGTTTTTTCCAGTTTTTTCCGACGATAAGGAAAATAATTAAAATCACCGCAGACAATTAGTGATCGGTTTTTCTTAAAATTGATTGATTTTAAAGCTTGATTAAGATGATTTATTCTTAGTTCGTTGCTACCGATCACATATAAGTGGAGATTGCAGATAGAGAAGTTTTTCCTCGCTTTTCTATGATAAAAATCCGCTTTTAAGATCGTTTTTGGTTGATTATATCCCCAAATAACCCGAAATAAATAGAAAAAATACTCGGCAATATTAGTATTGAGATCAAGAGTGGAAGCCTCGATAAATTTAATAGCTTTTTGATTATAAAAAGTAGCCACTCCAAAGATTTTCCCAAATCGGACAAAAGAATTGGCAGTGTCAGCCAACTTATAGCCATAATTTTCAATTCTTTTGATATTTTGTTCTTCAGTTAGAGTTTCTTGAAGGCAGATAATGTCTGGAGAATATTTTTTTAAGATTCCAGGAAGTCCCTCAACGGCGCTATTAAAAAGAGTATTATAGCTCAGGACAGAAAAATTCATAGATTTATTATACCAAGTTTCACCCGTAGGGAGTCCGTTCGGCCACCCTACGGGTGTCAAGTCAAGCAATTATGACTTATCCACACATTTTGGATAACTTTTTTTATATTGTTAAGACGTTCTAAATATTAATTATAAATCTATAGGTTATCCTATAGACTATTAATAATTATCTATAGGCCTTGACAAATAAATTAAGGCAGGTTATAGTTAAATTATGAAAAAAATTACCTTTTCACAAAAACCCAAATCAGACTTTTTAAGAAACAAACCGACAAATAAAAATGAATTTGTTAGTTTTGTCGCTGATCAATTTAAAAAGCTGTCTAAGAAGAATTTAAGAGTGCCGATACAGTTGTATCATTTGTAGAGCAAAAAAATAAGAGCATCACTACCGCTCGTATTAGGGGAACGACGAGTAGTAATGCTCTTTAGTTACGTTAGCAAAAAAAAATTGGCTTGTCAATAAGGTCGTTAATTTATTTGATATACTGCTCCAAGACCATTGGTTGAGCGAAAGATAAGTCTCCCTATTTTAGTAAACTTGGCCTCATAAAGCTCCGGATATTTTTGTTTTTCTAGACGGGAAATAATTATATATTTAATTTTATATTTTTCAATCAAGTTTTTAGTTTCTTCAAGGTTTTTTGACTGATAGAGAATAACGACTTCGGGTATTCTCTCGCCAACAACGTCTGATGAGCCTCGCCAGAGCCATTCGTGGACCCACCAGCCGGCTACGGTTGGCAATCCCGTCATTGCCGATATCCTCTCATAGTCGGTATATGAATCACCTTGAGCCTCCAAAATCACCGGCTGTCCTTTTTCGTTCTTATTCAAATAGTCGATAATTTCTTTATCTTCGGGATAATCATTTTCTAACCATTTTGATCCGTCGAGTTCAACAGGGCGATTTAATAGACCATAGTAAGAAGGAACAGAAAAGAAAGGATAAACAAAGACAAAAAAAGCAAAAAAGATCCACACTCCTGTCATCCCGAACCCCCCCAATGTCATCCCGAGCGAGCGAAGCGAGTCGAGAGATCTAAAAGAAAGATCCCTCCACTTCGGTCGGGATGACAACTGTTTTATTAAGAAAAACGTAATCGTTGAAGCAATACCCATCATCATAAAGGCCTGGTAGCCGAGCTTGAACATAGTGTTGGCGCGGAAATGAGCCGGATAGATGTCTTTGATGTAAAAAAATTCTGGGATGATAATGAGAAAGGTGCCAAAAGAGAATAATATAAGAAAAAAATTGTTAAATTTTTGCCTAATGTCATCGCGAAGCGACGAAGTCGCCGTGGCGATCTCTTTTTGACCTTGCCTGCCGGCAGGCAGGGATTGCTTCGCTTCGCTCGCAATGACAATAAGGAATAAGATAAAACTAATCCAAAAGAATCCCCAGAGGACAAAAAGCATCCAAATGGGTGAAACTTGACAATTCCCTTTTTCAAAAAGAAACGGCCCGAATTTTCCAATATTAGTTAAAAAATCAGGAGAGCAGTTAACGCCGATGCCGGTAATAAAAGGAGTAAAGTGTGAGGAAAAAGGCAGAGAAAAGACAACGAAGGAAACAATAAGAATAAGAAGGTTGATAAAAAATTGACGGGACAGTTTAAAAATGAAGAAAAAAACAGTTATTGTTAAAAGAAGATAGATCGGGCCATCAAAAGCATTAGTCATGTAGTGGATGGCGGTGAGAAAGCCAAGAAATATGGTTCCTCCCCACCATGTCATCCCGAGCCCTTCGATTTCACTCAGGGTAAACTCCGCGAGGAATCTCTTTAAGATTTGAGATTGCTTCGTCGTTTCACTCCTCGCAATGACAGAAAAACGAGTAAACATTAAAAATAATATAGCTAACGTTAACAGCACAAACGGTATATCAAACACATGTCCATGGAGATCAGCGACGACATAAGAATACGAAGGGAATTCATGAATCGTGAAAGGAATAAACCTGGTGGCATTCGGATACCAATAAGAGGCTGGATTATATTTTGATAATATCTGCCAGAACGGTATAGGACTTTCATTAGGATACCCCTTGGTAAAAAGATAAATTGTATGTAGATTGCCGCCAAGACTGACTATATAAGCGCCGATTAAGCCGAAGATGATAGTCGTTAATGATTTTATCTTTGGAGAATGGATTTTAATAATATTGGTGATAATTGAGAAAACTTGAGTGACATTTAAAGCAAAAATCGTTGCCAGAATTAAATTGTATCCGACTGCCGGAATAATATTGGATAGTTTGATTAAAATCGAGCCTGCCAGATGGCCGAAGTAGTAATAATTGATAGGGAGAGGCGTATACCAGATATCTTTAGGGGGAAAATAATTCGATCTTAAAATGGAATTCATAAAGCCAAAGTCCATAAATTTTTCCAAAGATCTGATTGACGGTTCCTGAGAACGGATGAAGGTCCAAAAGAGGAAAGCGGTTAGAAACAACATTTCCTCAAAGATTATTATCAAGAATTTACTGTTCGAGCTTGTCGAGAACATTTTTTTAGACTTCTCGACTCGCTTCGCTCGCTCGAAGAGTAACCAATTAATCAAGGCGAAAATTCCGATTATCAAAAATAAGTTCATCCGGCTAAAAGAAAGGAGTTTAATCGTTCCAAGGACATAAGTAGCGTAGGTAACAAAAAGAATGGCAAGAACTTTGGCAAAAGGATAGCCCAGATCAAAAGAAAAACGGCCAAAAATCTTTTTGGTCAAAGGAAAAAAGACCAACCCGATTACAAAAACCCAAACATACCAATTAAGCGAAGTAAAAACCCAGCTCAGCTGGGTAAAAATCCAATCCATATCTTTTTATTATATAATATGAAAACGCGTCCCTTTTGTCATTCCGAGCGAAGCGAGGAATCTAGATCCTTCGGTCCCCCGACGTAACGTCGGGGTCCCTCAGGATGACGGGGGTGAGAATATGGATCCTAAATATCAACCGCAACAAATTGAAGAAAAATTATATCGGGAATGGGAAGAAAAAGGCTATTTTAAAGCCAATATCAACAAAAAAAAGAAACCCTTTTCAATTATTCTTCCTCCTCCAAATGCTAACGCCGACCTTCATCTTGGTCACGCTATGTATGTAGTCGAGGATATCATGATCCGTTATCATAAATTATTAGGAGATGAAGTTCTTTGGTTGCCTGGGGCTGATCATGCCGGTTTTGAAACCCAATTCGTTTTTGAAAATCATCTAAAAAAAGAAGGAAAGAGCCGTTTTGACTTTGACAGAGACAGTTTATTCAAAATAATCTGGGAATTTGTTTGGCAAAATCGCGGCAATATGGAGGATCAACTGCGTAAACTAGGCTTTGCTCTAGATTGGGGAAAGAAAAAATTTTCCATGGATGAAGATATTGTTAAAATCATTTACCAGACTTTCAAAAAACTCCATGATCAGGGTTTAGTCTATCGGGAAAAAAGACTAGTGAACTACTGTACTTTTTGTGGAACATCATTTTCTGATTTGGAAGTTATTTATAAGGAAAAAATCTCACCACTTTATTATATGAAATACGGCCCTTTTACTTTAGCCACTACCCGTCCAGAGACTAAATTTGGAGATACAGCTGTTGTCGTTAATCCAAAAGATAAAAGGTATAAAAAATGGATAGGAAAGGAAATAGAGGTAGAAGGTTTGACAGGAAAGTTTAAGCTTAAAGTAGTCAGTGATGAATCGGTTGATCCGAAGTTTGGAACAGGCGTAGTCAAAGTGACTCCAGCTCATGATTTTACTGATTTTGAAACTAGTAGAAGGCACAATTTAGAGATGAAACAAGTAATTGGTTTTGACGGTAAATTAAATGAATTAACAGGTATCTACCAGGGATTATATGTTAATCAAGCGAGAACAAAAATAGTCGAAGACCTGAAAAAGAAAGGTTTATTAGTAAAAATCAAGGAAGATTATAAAAATAGAGTGGGGACGTGTTATAAATGCGGTAGGGTATTAGAACCATTACCCAAGGAACAGTGGTTTGTAAAAATCAGACCTCTGGCCGATAAAGCTAAAAAGCTTGTTAATGAAGAAAAAATAAAAATCTATCCTAGAAGATTTAAGAAAATATTAATTTGGTGGTTAGATAATTTCCGCGACTGGAACATATCACGGCAGGTTGTTTGGGGAATAAGAATTCCGGCTTATTTTTGTCAATTGAAAAAACAATGGTTTATTGAGCCTATTCCACCGAAGCGGTGTACAATATGTGGCGGCCAGGATTTTAAACAAGACGAAGACACTTTTGACACCTGGTTTTCATCGGCTCAATGGCCTTTCGCTACGTTAATGACGCAAAATGTCATTGCGAGCGATAGCGAAGCAATCTCAAAAAAAGAGATTACTTCGTCGTCTTTGACTCCTCGTAATGACAGTTTTTTTAATTATTTTTATCCGACCACAGTAATGGAAACTGGTTATGACATTCTTCCTTGGTGGGTAGCAAGGATGATTATGATTGGGTATTTTGCTACAGGCAAACCGCCTTTCAAAAATATTTTTCTCCACGGTCTAATCCGTGATAAAGATGGTAAAAAAATGAGCAAGAGCAAAGGCAATGTCATTAATCCGATGGATATGGTTGATAAGTATGGGGCCGATGCTTTGCGTTCGGCTCTGATATTTGGTGCAAAAGAAGGAAACGATCTATCTTTTTCGGAAGAAAAAGTTATCGGTATGAGGAATTTTACGAACAAAATCTGGAATATAGGACGGTTCATTTGGATGAACCATTCTGTCATCCCGACCAAGTCCCGCTTAGCGGGACGCGTGGAGGGATCTAAACAAAAAGATTCCTCGACTCCGCTTCGCTCCGCTCGGAATGACACCTTGAGACAATTACAAAAGGAGTTCAAGGAAGAGAAGAAAAAATATCTTAAACTGATGGACAGCTACCGTTTTTCCCAGGCGTTGGGATTGGTTTATGAGTTTCTTTGGCATCGGTTTGCCGACTACTATATTGAGCAATTGAAAGACGAAGTAATACATGGTAATATAGAAGCTTTGAAAACACTTAGGGAAGTTTATCTGGAGAATCTGAAAATGCTCCATCCGTTTATTCCGTTTGTGAGTGATGCTGTGTGGAAGGTGTTTAAAGGCGAAAGAAGTAGCATATTAAGTGAAAAGTTATAAATTAAACAACATTGTCATTCCGACCAAGCGACCGTAGGGAGCGCGTGGAGGAATCTTAAAAAGATCCCTCGACTCGTCTCCGTCAGCTGGCGGATCCTCGCTCGGGATGACACGAGAGGCGCTATGAAACGAACCTATCAACCCAAAAAGAAAAAAAGAATGAGAAAACACGGATTTTTGAAAAGAATGGACTCTCATGATGGGAGGAGAGTTTTGAAAAGAAGAAGAATAAAAGGGAGGAAGAGAATCACAATATAATTCCAATCTACGAATGAATCCTAATCTACAAATATTTGTTGATTAGAATTAATTAGTAGATTTGGATCTTATTTATGTTGCAACCAAATTTCTTTAACACTTATCTCGTTTTTCCGATTCTTAATTTATTGATTTTATTCTATAAGGTCTTTCTTTTTATCAGACTTCCCGGCGCTTTTGGTTTTGCCATCATAGCTTTAACTGCTTTTGTCAGACTGCTTTTTCAGCCGTTTTTCAAGCGTCAGATGGAGACGGCCTCAAAGATGCAGGAACTAAAACCCCATCTTGATAAACTATCGGTAAAGCATAAAAATGATAAAAAGCAACTTCAGCAAGAGCAGATGAAGCTCTATCAACAAGCCGGAATTAACCCCGCCTCAGGATGTTTATTTATGATCATCCAGATTCCGATTTTTATTGCTTTATACAACACTCTGTCTTTGTTTTTTAGAAATGGCGACTTAACAAAAGTCATTGCAGAAATAAATAAAGTTTTATACGCCCCATTTTTAAAAATAACGACAATTAATCCTTGGTTTTTTGGTTTTAATCTGGCAGTCGCTCCAAAGCAGTCAGGACTTTGGTATTATCTGTTGATTCCTTTAGTGACAGGACTGTTACAATATTTTCAAGCAGTTTCAATGACGCCTTCAGTATCTCAACCAAAGCCAACTAATAAGGATAATAATCCCGGCTCCGCTAAAGCTACGGTGGGCGAGGGTGGTGATTTTCAAAAAGCCATGAATACCCAGATGAAGTTCATGTTTCCAATTATGATCGGCTGGTTTTCTTATACGCTTCCGGTCGGCCTGTCTTTATACTGGAATATATTTTCACTATTTAGCATAATACAAGGGAGAAAAATAAGAAAATAGACGCTGGATACTAGAAGCTTGAAGCTTGATAAGGAGGTTGGAGGCTTGAAATTAGATAATCAAGTTTCAAACATCAAACTTCATAATCTAGATTCCAGTTTCAAGCATCAAGCGTTAATTATTAGTTATTAATTAGGAATATATATGGATAAACTCAGCACAATAAAAACAGAAACAGAGGCGTTGCTTTCCAAAATGATCGATAAATTTTCCGTAGAAGTTATCGACGAAGAAGGAATTTTTCAGGTAATTATTAAGACAGAAGAAGAAGTTTCGACCGTTATCGGCCGCCACGGAGAAACCATCAGGGCAATTCAAAAGATTCTTGAGGTGATTTTGTATAAGCAGTTTGGAGAAGCAGTCGAAATTTTAGTCAATGTCAATGACTTTCGGGAAAAACAAAAAGAAAGACTGGAAATTTTAGCAGCAGAGTATGCGGAAAAAACCCAGGCCAGCCACAGCCCGAGCTTTATCCGCAACCTTTCTTCATATGAGCGTAAGTTAATTCACGAGTATGTTACGAAAAACTATCCTGAATTAACAACCTATTCGATAGGTGAGGGAAGAGATCGCCGGCTGGTTGTTGATATGAAGACGAATACTCCTGTTAGCGCGTAAAATTTGACCAATTTTACCAATTTAACCAATAAATACCAATAAGGTTAATGGCGAGCGTTTTCCATAATACTACTTACAATCATTTGGATTTCATGAGCTTCTTGAATATAAGGATTAACTAAATCTTTCGGTAAAATTCCCGTATCTCTAATAAAGCTCAACCAATATTTTGTTTCTTTAGTTTCTTTTCTGACAATCATATATTTGGCAATAAAATCTTTTGATGAAGAAGCGCCGTCTGCCTCTTGGTCATTGGCTCCCATTGAGGTCAAAGATGAAGAAATTTGCTCAATGATGGGTAGATTTTCTTTAGTTTTAGGAATTTTCCTTACAATCTCTTTAAAACAATTAACAACAAATTTGTAGATTCTTTTATGGATATCTTTATCGGTGTCTCGGTATTTGTTCATTAATTCATTTTATCATCTATTGGTCGGATTGGTAAATTGGTAGTATTGGTCGGATTATTCATGGTCGGATTGGTAAATTGGTAGTATTGGTCGGATTATTCATGGTCGG
>PFOE01000033.1 GCA_002792355.1 Candidatus Roizmanbacteria bacterium CG_4_10_14_0_2_um_filter_36_35
ATAAAAAGTACGTTCTAATTTATTGGAGAGCAAATATAAGTTCATCTTAAAGCATATATATATTGTTCTTCTCCAGATTCTGCTTGTTGTTTAATTCTTGAATAAGGTAGTGAAGATTGATCAATAGGAGCATATTTACCCGCTTTAGTTCTTTTTAAAAATTTAAATAGTACGTCCTTGTTGAAAGATGTAACCGCTTGTACTTTTTTGCCGATGTTTTCTTTTTTTATTTTCATGATAATTTGATTATACTACCGAAATTATACCTAATCTATGATCTTTTTTCCAGTCTGTGATTCAATTTGACCTCTTATGGGTGTTAAATCGATCTCAAAGCCACATTCACAATTTAACTTATTATCTGTTGGGAATTTTTTAAATCCTTTCTTTTGAAAATCTTGGTCTATCTTGGCGTTTGGAATAAACTTGGCATACAGTTTGTAATGTTTACCACATTTAGGACATACCACATCTAATTCGACAACTTCTGGCTCTTTAGGTTGTAAATTAACTGGTTTACCAATAGGGTTTGCAATACCAACAATTTTCTCTTTTTCTGTTGCGGTGATTTTATAGGTATTTGATGAATGAAAAATAAGCTTAATGACAGTCTGAATTCTATAGACAATATCAGCAAGTTTTTGATCATCATCAATTTTAGCAATTTTTAAACCCATATTTTCCAACTCATTTATCTTAAGAGATCTTCCATGCGATCTCCATTTTTTATGATTTATCAATTCTTTTACAATTTGTTCTGCTCTTTTCTTTTTCATTTCTTCGGTGACCACTTTTTTTGTAGTTTCAGTTTTTACCCAATTTTTAAATTTATACTTTGGTAACCATTCTATTACTAAATCTTTAGCAAAATCGAGAGCATTGGAAACACCGTTTAATTCACCCGGACTAATTTGAGCAACCATCGTGGCGTCAAACGGATTAAGTTTATCATTCTTCACTGCTTCTTTTCTTTTTTCATCAACCCATTCCATATAATCATATGCAGAAACCGTGCTTCTACCAATTCTTATTTGGGCATCTATTGGTCCAAGACTACCGCTTTCGGTCATCAATATTTCATGTCCACATAAAACCATTAACGTTCCGGCACTTTTTGCTTCACCGGACACAATAAATGAAACCTTGTCAAATTTCTTATGAATATATTCAACTATTTCCTCTGCGGCTTCACCACTTCCTCCAGGAGTTTCAATGTAAACGTCAAGATTTTTGACTTCAGTATTTTTCAAAAAATCAAAAATAATATAATAATCATCCATGTTTAGAGAAATATTAGGTATTGGCTTCTCTAAACAAGCAGAATAAACTAGAAGAAAACTATTTCGAAGTTTGTTGTACTCTTTAATTAACCTCATCAATTCCTTTTCTAACTCAACCACACCAAGTTTTTTTTGTATGTATTCGCTTAATAATCCCATGTTTTAAATTTATTGTAACAGATTCTTAGTAAATTATTTTTGATTCGTATTTTTTATCTCAATTCCACTATGCAACATTATATATCAAATTTTGATCTCTAGATTATCTTCTTTCGAACTCTATAATTGATAAGTTTATAGAATTTTTGAAGGAAATAATAATAATTTATAAAATTCCGGCGATGAATCCTATTTAAGATTAAACTTATAATTCAGTAATTTTATTATGTTCTCTCAGTATCTTTACATTTTCATGAGCCTTAGATAATAAATCTCTCAAAATTCTTTTAAATTCCAGACTACTGATTAAATCGGCTATTTCAATGGTTCTAATTTTTTCAGGCAGTGATAAGTTAGCAAAAAAGATATTAGACCTCTTGGGTAATTCATCCATATTTATATTACTAAGTATTTTTCCATTAATTGTTTCATGGTCATTAATTAGTTTTTGCAATTCTTTTTCGAATAAATCAGGATATAACTTTATATATCTTTTATTTGAATAACCAACACGACTTGAAAGGGCGATTATATCTTTTGCCATCAAAGATTTACCAGCAAGTTTTCTAAGGATGAGAGATCCGTTGCTGGTTTCTTGTAATAATAGAGGGGCTTTATTAACAATATCTGGACGTTTTCTATAAGCACTAGCGGCTATTAGTGCGGAAGTAGCATAACCTTTGAATGAACCTTTATTATGATATTGAAGAAGTTTAAGTATTTCATCGACTGCCTTATCATAATCTCCAACAAGCATATGTCGTTCAAGGCCGTAATAATAAAGAAAAACATAGCTTAGATTCGTTTCCTGGGTAATATCTTTAAGCCAATTAAGGTATTGAAAGCGGTGTTTAGGAGACAGACCCGAATATGATGGATAGTACATCGGTTGTGTTTCAAGTTCATTGTTCGGTTCAATGGGTAATCGAGTCCAAATGAGACTAGGCTCTCCAAAAAAGTTGTGTCCGTCATCCACATTGGCGGACCCACTGCTCACGTTGAAAGTAATCTTTATTGACATTGGGGAAGATATTTTTGAAACATCTTCATCAGTTATCCAAAGCAATGAACGTGTTGGTTCAGGAATATAAAATTGATTTAATAGACTCGTTTCAGTTTGTAAACCTGGGACAATCGCACTAATTCCTTGTGGATCAGGAGGTGATGATTGTTTTTTACCATAACGATAAAGCTTGTAAATGAGAAATCCTATTCCAAAAGGGAAAAAAATCGCAGTTAATATAATAAAAATAACTAAGTTAATCAAAAAAGAACTATTAATTGATTTAGGACTGGTAGAAAAACTTGTTGGCGTTGTTTTATTCGTTCTTAACAATCTATCAGCACTGACTGATGTTTTATTATATACGCGGTTATATAGTGCACGTTTGGGGTTGGTAATAAATCCCATTCCCCTTGGTGCTTTCAAACCCAGATTATGTCGGACAAGTCTTTTCCATGATGTTCTTGCCGCTAATCTTCTTTTTAATGACGGCATTCTTATTCCGAATTTCATAGAATATTTTTACATTTACTATTTTGTATATTAATCAAGCAATAGATTATTGCTACTTGATTTTACTATATCATAGTACTCAAAAATTGAATAGATCTTTCAAATTAAAAATATATTATATAATTAGACCGAATGAAAAAAATATTTATTTTCCTACTTAGAAAATATCAAAAAAGTATTTCGCCATTCTTAAAAAAAAATGGTTATCGATGTTTATTTAATCCTACTTGTTCTGAATATGCTTTTTTATGTCTTAAAAGATATAATTTATTGAAAGCATTTCTTTTAATTATAGGTAGATTATTAAGTTGTAATCCGATAAATGCCTACCTAAAAAATAATAGAAAGGAGTTGAATTATGGCTAAAGAATATAAAACATTGACTTTTGAAGATAGTCTTCAAGGCCGTCAAGAAATGGCAAAAGAAATCGACTTATTAGCCAATTAAGGCTGGGAAATGAACTACCCCGCAGCAGAGCTGCGAGGTATCACGAAATGCCATCAAACATTGCTAACTGATCTCGGTGAACTTGATTGTATTGGTTTCC
>PFOE01000008.1 GCA_002792355.1 Candidatus Roizmanbacteria bacterium CG_4_10_14_0_2_um_filter_36_35
ATTTCTTTTTTAACAGCCAACAATCGAGGACACGACGTCTATGCCGATATAAGAAAACATAAAAATGGAAAAGTTGAATGGACACAGATTGGCGGCGGGTTTGAAAAATTCGAAGATTGTCTACTTGATATTGACGCCTGGATTGATTTTTTAATAAAAAGAGGAATAAAAAAAATTATTCTTCAGGGACATAGTCTTTCTCAAAAAATTCTTTATTACCAATATGTTAAAAAAAATCCTAATGTAATTGGCCAGATTCATTTGTCGCCGCAAAATGATGATGGGTTGATGTACTATGCTTTGGGAGAAAAAAAATATCAAGAAATAAATAAAAAGATTAAACAAATAATTAAAGAGGGTAGGGGGAATGAAGTTTTGCCAAAAGAATATTCGCCGGTTAGTTATGTGACTTCGGCTCAGATGTATCACGGATATTTGACAGATTATGGAGCCGGAACGCTGACTCCTTATCATAACCCTCAATCAAAAAACTGGCAGGTGTTAGAAAAAACCACTGATCCATTATTGGTTATTTTTGGAAGTAAAGACGCTTATATGAAACCTTCTTCTGAAACTGCCGCTAAACTGATGAAAGAAAAAGCGAAGTCGGCTAAATCAGTTATGGTTAAACTCATTAAGGGCGCCACCCATAGTTATCTCTGTTATGAAAAAGAATTAGTAGAAATTATTTTTGATTGGATAAAAAATATTTTTTAGATTATCTCCCGCAGGAAAATTCATAACCGCAACTACATTTTCTTCTCACAATCAATACAAATATTGCAAGGTCCTACATCTGCCGGTTTCTTGTGACAAACAACACATTCGCCCTCGTGGTATTCCCATTTTTTTTCTTTATTTTGTCTCATAATCTCTTTTATTCCTTGAGTCACTAATCGAAAAACCGTTGTTGCCGGATTAAACTTCTGGAAAAGAAAATTTTCTTGTCCAAAAGGCAGATCGTCCAGGTCAACGGCTGACCCGCCGCAGGAACCAGCTAATTTCATCGAATAAAGATTGTTTTGTTTAAGATGATTATAAATCGCTCCTTGAAAGGCTCTTTTGACGATTTCTGCGGTCATCTCATATCTGTCTAATTCATCAATTGTTCTGTCGGATACTTCGGAATAAAGTTTTTTCTTTCCGCTAAAACGATCGTTTATTTCTTCAATAGTTTCTGACAAAAAATATTTTCTTTGCTGATGGTCAATATAAAACGGTATATTAGGAGGATAAAACTTTTTTAACCAGTTTAAAAAACTCTCAATGTTGAAATTAAACAATAAAGGATTTAAGATCGTCTTGGTTATATTTTCTTCTTGGGGAAGATTTTCATTGTTTGGAAAAAAAAGACTTTCCGCTTCTTTTGAGGTTTTTAACGCTAACGCATCAACCTTGTCTTTATTTCGGCAGTATACATATAGCTGGCCGTAATCGTAATCAACAGAAGAAAATGGATTCTCAGGATCGTCGTTAAAACTGGTTTTCCCAATTGGGCTGTACCATAAAACTACCTGATTAGGGTTTTCTATTAAAAGTTTCTCTACTTTTTTAAATCCTTCAAGATAGATTCCATTTCTTTCTCGAGGGTCAAACATTTTTGAAGCGAGATTTTTTTCTTCTAAGTTTGGTTGTAAATATAGTTGATTATCAAAACCTAGCCAATAGTGAAAAAGAATCGAGACCGGTTCATCTCTAATCACTTCATTAACATAACTGTCTAAGTGTTGTTGAAATTCAAAACGTTTTTCTTGTCGGGAAAGGCCAGAAAAACGGAGCGTTTGCGCTCGCGGATCGATTCCGAATTGTTTTAATTCCGATAAAACCACGGTTGTATCCCTGCACGGGGTGGGGCTTTGGTGGTCTCGGGCTATAACCGTTGCGGCACAGCTGCTGATTTACACAGCATTCCCATAAACAAAGCCAATTAATAAAAACTACTCTTTCAATCTTTCCTTAAAATAATCAACATAAGGAATAACTTTAGGATCTTGTTCGTAAAGAACCGAAAGATACATTGATAAATAACTGCCAATCGCCATTAGTTCAAGGGTTTGCTCGATTTTATTTTTGCCTTCAAGCTCATACCAAATTGTTTGGATACTGTTTTTTTCAACAATCTCTTTAGTGATTGAAAATCTTTTTTGAATCTTTGGCGAATATAATTTCGAAAAGAAAAAAACAAAAGTCAAGATTTCTTTTAATTTGTCTGGATACTTTAAACCCTCCATTAAATGATGATTAAGTTCAGGAATAATTCTGAACGCTGAAATTGATTTTGCCGTCTCATTAGTCTGATTAGCAATAGAATTACCGACACCGGTCAAAAATTCGGAAACAATATAGTAAGGATACTTCTGATAAATCTTTTCCGCCAGTTGCTTAATTGAATTATTATTTTTTTTGACATCAATCTTAAAATTTTTTATCAACAAAGATAAACTGTTGATTGCTTGTTCTACTTTTTCTTTATCTTCACGGATTAATCCAAGCTTTAACACCATGCCTAGCTGTCCGCCGAAAAAATAACCAAAACCAATTCTTGGTTGTCCTGACGGATTATAAACAGGATTAATCAAATAATAAGGAAATTTGTTTTTTTCCAAGAATAATTTTAAATCGCCGCCGGCAGTCAGGCCGCAAATTTTTGCTCCTTTTTCAACCGCTTTTTCTCCGCAAACTAACACCTCTTCAGTCGTCCCCGAATACGAAGATAAAATTATTAAAGTGTTATGATCAATAAATCCTGGTAAATCATAGTCATCATTAAATAAATAGGGAACTGTAAATTGTTCTTTGAATAGTTCTTTAATTATGTAACTGGGAAACCTTGAACCACCCATTCCACAAACGACAACAGAACTAATTTTTTTATAATCTTCTGGAAATTCAACCTCATATGATTCTTTAAGAGATTGTTTTAATTGCTGAGGAAGATTATCAATTGATTTTATAACTAAGTTTCCACTTTGAAGCTCGATAATTTTTTTTACATCATCAAGATCGATCATAAGTTA
>PFOE01000026.1:0-709 GCA_002792355.1 Candidatus Roizmanbacteria bacterium CG_4_10_14_0_2_um_filter_36_35
CACCTATTAAGAATATCCTCATTTATTATCAGGAGAGAAATGAACAATCTCAACAGCAAGCAGCAGCGTATCCTTTAGATAAACTTTCCAGCCCAAAAGAAAGAATAATTGCAATTTATAAAAATTTTCTTTACGATCCCTTTTATTTTAGGGCAAGCGATTTTTTCCCCGCAAAGATTAATCAAATTATGAATACGACTATTTATAAGTTAATTTATCGAACCAGTCTTTTGCTTGGATTTGGGGGAGTATTTATTTCTTTTTTCAAGAAGAAGAAAAAGTCTAATATAATTTTTTTGTTGGTTGTCTTTTTCTTAATTCAACTCATTATGAGCCAATATTTGATATTGAATTGGGATAGATACTTTATTCAAATATCCCTGTTTTTTATAATTTTTTATGTGCAAGGACTAGTTAATTTAACTAAAATTGTTAGCAGAGCTTATAAAAATTATGTCAACAAAAATATATTTAAGCATCGATGATGGTCATCCTTTAGATCTTAAAACAGCGGAGATTTTAGTTAAAAGAAATCTTAAGGCGATTTTTTATATTCCTATAAAAAAAATAGGGAGTAAAAGAATATCTAACAAAGAAATTAAAAACTTATCTCCCCAGTTTGAAATAGGCGGACACACATATAATCATATTGATTTGACAAAAGTAAGTCTGACTAAGGCCTGGAAAGAAATTTATGATGGTAAAAGGG
>PFOE01000026.1:721-6272 GCA_002792355.1 Candidatus Roizmanbacteria bacterium CG_4_10_14_0_2_um_filter_36_35
TATGATGGTAAAAGGGCATTAGAGGACATCTTGGGACGAAAAATTCATTCTTTTGTTTTTCCATACGGTCATTATAATAGTCAATTAATTGGATTAGTTAAAAAGTCTGGCTTTAAAAATTGCCGAAGCGGTAGAATAATTAATTTTCACGAATTTAATGATGATAATTTTCTTCAACATCCTAATTTTCAGATCTATCCTCATAAATTGATTACTGACGTGGAACATTGTCTAAAAATGTTTGATTATTATAGTTTGTATAGAAGACTAGAGCATATTAAATTTGAGCATTTAAATCTATTGAAATACTTATTCTTTAATAAAAAAATACATCTTTGGTTTCACTCGAAAGATATAGAAGATTATAATTTATGGGAAGTATTAAAATCAAACAAACTATTAAATGAAAATTCTTAAGAAAGCGGTTTTTCTCATTGTTATTTTAATAGGTTTTTTAATAAGAACGCCTTATTTAAACAGGCCGATTATTGACTATCATTCATGGAAACAAACAGAAACATATGCAATTGCTAAAAAATTTTCTATAAATAATCTTAATATTTTAAAACCAGTAAGCAATCTAAAGTGTGATGTTAAAGGTGAATGTTATACTTTTAACTCATTTCCCTTATATGAATATATATTAGGCATTAATTTTAAAATTTTTGGCGAAAATATAGTTGTTGTAAGAGTTTTCTCTATAACCATAACTTTATTAACATCAATAATTATCTTTTTAATTACAAAAGAATTCTTTGGTTTTTTGACCGGATTAATTTCACTTTTAATCTTTAATTTATTACCTTTTTCCGTATTTTGGGGAAGAACAGTGCTTCCAGAAATCCTTGCCGTTTTTTTATCAACATTAAGCATTTATTTAATAATAAAAAGAAAAAAATATATTGCACTTAGTGCAATTGTATTAGGTCTGTCAATACTAATAAAACCATATTTTACTTCTTTGCTTATTCCTATTATTTACTATTTATGGAAAAAAAATAAAAGAATTGAGTTGGCGTTATATGTTTTAATTAATTTATTATTATTTATTTTATGGAATGCTTATACCTATTTTTTACCTCAAGTAAAATTGGCAGTTTCCGCACTTAGCTTTAATAAATATGGAATTTCATTATTTTTTAATAATCAAAACCCATTTTTGTATAGTAAAAGTATAAATTGGCCGCTGTTATTAGTGCAAAAAATTATAGAAATATTGACTCCCATAGGATTTATTTTATTGATAATTGGAATTATTAAAAATAGATATAAAAAAATTTTATTTTATTGGTTTTTAGCTTCAATATTATCATTTATTATTGTTATTAATGGTAATTTTGAACATGAATATTATCAATTTATAATTATTCCTATTGCATCTATATTCATAGCTATTTCTATTTCTAGTTTTATAAAAAAATTTAAAAAACCCAATATTTATATTATTTTTTTAGTTTTGTTTACTTTTTTTTATTGGGGATGGATTCCGTTTTCTAATTATTTAATTTCTCATTACCGACCAGAAGTAAGATATTCAAATTTTTATAAAGACACAAAAAATATTCAATCTATAATTCCAAAAAAAGAATCAATCATAATAATTGGGGATGAATCTCCAACTTTATTAAATCACATTGATAGAGAAGGCTGGATAATTACCCAAGATTTTTCTTGTAGTTATAGTCAAGCTGTAAATTTGATTCATAAATATAAAGAATTAGGAGCGAGCTATTTAATAATTCAGCTTTTGCCTTACAATTATTACTTAGAAACAAAACATCACTCATGTTTGATAAACAACATAGAGATTAATAGTAAGATTATTTATAAAGGAGAATATTTAATTTTATATAAACTAATTTAGTATTTGATCTATTTTCAATTAAAAAACATAGAGGATTTTAACTTGGGCAAATTATTTACTAAAATCAGTTGGAGGATATTTTAATAAGTCATTTTTTATTAACTCACCTTTTTTTGTCGGCAGGGCTGTATTCTAGTCTATCAGCCCAAGCCCTCCATTATCTTCGTCAATGGTATACGCCGTATAGTTTAGATTATTTTTATTTATGTTATCGAGGACTTTTTGTATATACGTCAAATCTTCCTGGCTGCTAAATCCAGATTCCCAAACACCTCCAAATTCACTTACCAAGATGGGATGCTTCTCAACGGCGTTATCCCACAAGAAATTTAATTTATCCTTTTTTAACACCATTTCTAATGAGTCAATTCCAGCTGCAGGGCAATCATGATAATCATAAATAAGATTTCTATAGGGGAGATTATTATTAAAATCAATATATCTACTATGATCAATACCAGTCATCAACATCAACGCATTTGGTTTTTCTTTAATGATTTCTTTTGCTATTGAATTAGCCAATTTATACCATTCTCCCCATGTTATATTTGGCTCAGTGAAAAATCCATATAAAATGTTATTTTTCTGAGAATATCTCTTAGTTAATTGATTCATCATCGATGGAAATTGTTTTAGTTGATCTGATAAATCCCTATAGTCAGAGGCTCTAGGTGTAAGATAAACATAAATGTAATTTTTCTCAGCCCATTCAATGACGAAATCTAACTTTGTCAAATTGTTTTTATTATCAGCGGATCAGCATATAAGCCTAATAAATTAACTTTCCACAATTTAAGCTTTTCTAATATTTCAATAAATCCTTTATCAATCTGGTAACCATCGTATGCAAAAGCCATAGTCGTAACTCCTTTTAACTGAACTTTATTATGATTATCAGACCTTTTTATTGAGTTTCCTTCAACGTAAAGGGCGGGGAGATAATGAGGCTGTTTTTGGAAAAATTGATGACCTTTTTGAATTGAAAAGATTTGGAAACCTAGAAACAAAGTCAAAATAAAAAAAAGTATAACTGATGAAATAAGAAATTTACTCAATTTTTTCAACAGTAAAGTTATATAAAAGTAAATCAGAAACCATAAAACCCATAACTTTATTTTTAGCAATAACTTCTTCTTCTCCTAATATAAATTGATTATTTTTTTCTTTCAGCTTAAATAAAGCCTTGATAGTTATATTTGTGCCGTCAAAATATTTATCCATAATTTTTATGACTTCATTTTCTCCATCAAAATAGTTTTGGCCGATTTTTATGGAATTAAATTCATCCGGATCATTTGATTTTTTGGTCAAATAGACAGTTTTTTTAACCAACTTTTCTACAATAGGCTTATTACTTAATTGAATTACTGTACCGCTAAACTGAGCTGATGGGAAATCAAAATCAATAGGAGATCCGACCGCAATCGCTGAACGCTGAAAAGAATATCCAAATTTATTGTTTCCACTGACTTTTAGCTTTAAGGTCAAGTAAGTACGATATTGATCATAAAATTGAGTATTAACACCGACTGAAAAAATAGGATAATATTGTGAAGAAAGGATTTCAGCCACTTTTTTTCCGATAGTATCATACTGCTTATTACCTTTTTTTATAGAATCAATAAGCCATGTACTAGGATCGTTGGTAGACGCCCACCAATATCCTTGACCGATTTTAACTTTGACATAAATATAAGTAGGTTTACTATAAAAAAGTCTATAGACGGAAATTAAAAAAACAAACGATACTATTCCAAAAAAAATTACTAATAAATAATTTTTTGCTAGTTTTTTCATAGCAAAATTATACTATAATTTATATCCTAAATGATTATTGATCAGATTTTTGCAGTTGTTATTTTACTTATTACATTGCCTTTATGGATTGTTTTTTATTTTTTAATTAAATTAACTTCCCCTGGCTTCTTTTTATTCAAACAAAAAAGATCAGGAAAGGATAAAAAACCGTTTTTTATCTATAAATTTCGCACGATGGTAGAGAATGCAGAAGATCTTAAATCTAAGATTTATAATCTAAACGAGGCAAATGGACCGGTTTTTAAGATCCATAATGACCCCAGATACACAAAATTTGGCCGTCTTTTAGCCCATAGCGGCCTTGACGAACTGCCGCAGTTAATCAATGTTATTAAGGGTGATATGGCTTTTGTCGGGCCAAGACCATTACCTGTCAATGAAGCTAAAAAAGTACCGAAAAAATACGAACGGAGATTTTCAATATTGCCAGGGATGACTTCTTTGTGGGTTATCCGGGGAGCCGATCACTCTTCTTTTAAGAAATGGATGAAAGATGATCTGGAATACATAAAAAATAAATCTTTTTGGTATGATTTAAAGATTATAATACTAACAGTATGGATGCTGCTACTAAAAAAATCACTTGACAAACATAAAATAACCCTGCTAAAATTTATTCATGAACAAAAATAACCCTGCTGAAATTTATATAGAAAGAACAATTGAGGCTGAAATTAGGCCTTTTATCAATAGACGTGAGGTTATCTCTTTGGTTGGCTCACGTCAATCTGGGAAAACCACCTTTCTTAATCATTTGCAAAAAGAATTATTAAAAGAGGACAAAAAAACTGTTTATATTACCTTTGAGAATATACAAAGTCGACAATTATTTGAAAATCCTGAAGAATTTAAGTCATATTATCAAGACTACGATGTTTTGATTATTGATGAATTTCATTATGCTAAAGAAGGAGGGCAAAAACTTAAATATCTTTATGATATAACTGACAAAAAATATATTATATCAGGGTCGTCTTCTTTAGAATTAACTTTTAAAACAGGCAGATATATGGTGGGTCGGATAGCTACCTTTAAATTATTACCATTTTCTTTTGAAGAGTTTCTATCAGCTTCAGACAAACCTCTCTCGAATTTATTTAAATTGGAAAAACCATTAAGCAAAGTAATAGAAAGCAGTTTTTTAAAAAATCTTGAAACTTATTTAATTTATGGAGGTTATCCAGCGGTTGTTTTAGCTAAATCAAATATTGAAAAAGAAAAAATTCTTGAAGGAATCGTGGACAACTATTTATTAAGAGACATTAAAGATCTTCTATCATTAATAACTGAAGAAGAATTAATAAAATTAATAAAATTATTGGCAGGCCAAATCGGAAACTTAATAAACTATAATGAGTTATCAACTTTAAGTGGTTTAAAATATAAACAGTTATTGAATCATCTTGAAATTCTTAAAAAAACTTATATTATTGATTTAATTCGGCCTTATTCAACCAACAGAAGAACAGAATTGGTAAAAAATCCAAAAGTTTATTTTTCTGATTTAGGTTTTAGAAATTACATTTTAGGCGACTTTCGTTCTTTTGATAAAAGGCAAGATTTTGGAAGTATGATTGAAGACTATATTTATACAAAATTGACAAATAATCAGACAATAATTTCAAGAGTTAATTTTTGGCGAACTAAAAGTGGAGCCGAAGTTGACTTTATTATTGAAAAAGAAGGCAAGGTTGTTCCAATTGAAGTTAAATATTCATCAACACCTGTTGTTGGAAAAAGTCTATATAGTTTTATTAATAAATATAAGCCTAATATTACTTACATAGTGACAAAAGATGTTGAAAAAAGTATAAGAATAGATAAAACTGAGGTATTTTTTATTCCCGCCTATAAATTTTCTTTAGATCC
>PFOE01000106.1 GCA_002792355.1 Candidatus Roizmanbacteria bacterium CG_4_10_14_0_2_um_filter_36_35
AGTGCTGAATACCAAATCCTTTTTTGTCATCCTGAGGGAGTCCCGCTGTGGCGGGACGACCGAAGGATCTAGTAAAACGTAAAACACGCTTCGCTAGATTCTTCGCGGAGTTTACACCGAGCTTGCCGAATGTGCTCAGAATGACACGGGGGGTATAAATTAATCCAGGGCCTTCCAAAGCCTCATCATGTGTTATTCCGAGCCCTTCGACTTCGCTCAGGGTAAACTCCGTCGAGGAATCTTTTTTTTTAGATCCCTCCACATGCTCATTTCGTTCGCTTGATCGGGATGACAGAAAAGAAATATTGCTGACTTTTTTCCCTGGATTTTCCTTTAGCCAACCTTGGGAAATACCGAAAGAACAAAATTTTCTCACCGTTGACAGCCGACGATTGATGGTTTTACGAGGCAGATTATTTTCGATGAGATAGGTACGGTATTCGGAAATCGTTTTTTCGTTAATAAATTCTTGTAGGGGCGATTCAAGAATCGCCCTTTTTTCGGGCGAAATAAATTTCGCCCCTACATTTGAATTTGCCTTGATATAAAATTCCATCCAGCCGGCAAAATGTCTAAAATCAGAAAGGTAATTTTTTAAAGAAACTGGAGAAATTTTCTCCGCAAACAGATATTTTTTAAATTCAGGCTCTAGGTTATAAAGATTATACCCTTTTTGCATACAATTTCATAGTAATATAATAGTCTTGACTTTGTCAAGAGGTATTTTAAGTATATTCTGATATAGTAGGGGAGGTTTTAACCTTCCAACCTATAATATTATTTAATCGAATTGAATACAATTACCGCAAAAAAAATTTAAAGACGTTAAGGTATCAAAACATATCAATAAGCTTATAATATTTTTAAGGGTAAAAAAACCAATTTTTGTTTTTATTTAAGCTTTTTAACATCGTGGGCAAATAATTTTGAATTTTAGGTCTTTATTTTTTAAAAATTAGATATTAAAAATCGAAAAGTGAACTCAAATCTATAATTAAAAATTAAAAATTAGAACTAATTATCAATTAAGATTTTCCTCTGCTAATTTTTACTTAACTAATTTCAGATTATTTTAGTGCTCTAACAACCATATGTAGGGTAGTGATATTTTTAAAACGCTATCTATAGTATAAAAAAAGCCATCCCTGCCTGCCGGCAGGCAGGCCTGCCTGCCGGCAGGCAGGTTGACAAACATAGATCTAATGAGTTAAGATAAAAATTAATGAAAAAATCAGTTCTTTTTTTACTACTATTTTTAATCATTTTGCTCGGTTTTGTTATATTTTTCGGGCTTTACGAAGTTAAGTTTTTTACCGGTCGGGCTTCGATAAAAACCGTTTCTTTTTCCGTTGACAACTCTTATGTTTTTATTACACCATTACGAGCTAGAGCCAACGAACAAGAAAAAATCAGAGTAACTGTATTTGTTCTTGACGATCAGGGACTGGGGGTGATGGGTAAAAAAGTAGTTTTAGCGGCTGTTGAAGCCCTAAATATCGAAAATATCCAGGCGTTGACTGACAATTTCGGAAAGGCCTATTTTGACGTCACAGCAGGTAAAACCGGCGAATACTACCTGAAAGTTTTAATCGACGACACAGAGCTCAAACAGAAAGCGCATCTTAGCTTCTATTAGATTAAAGCTCGATTCCGAAATTTTTTGACGCAGGGTGGGGCCCCTACCCCAAAAGCCTGCCTGCCGGTAGGCAAGGCGCAAAAAATTTGGTATCTTCGCTTTTTCCTAAAAAAGACGAGGCAATGGAATTTTTTCACTTTCGAGGGGACCGTTCCGACGTTAGTCGGAATGGTGAGACTCTCGCTGTGATAAAAATTACGTTGCCGAGTCTTATTCTATAATCGTAAGCGGATGAACTTGTTCAACAACAGGCAGATGGTTTTTATAGACAACAATAGTTTTATTTTTAGACAGATAATAAGGATGGAGGAAGGCACGGAAGAAGTAGGTAATTAGAGCGACTATCTCCAATAAAATTACTATTTCAAGCAGTCTTGATTTCAAAAGACTCCAGATAAACCCGAAAAATTTAATAATAATCATCCAAATAGGCAAAATTTTCAAGGATAAGGTCAGACTATTTGCCGAAGGTTCATCCTGATAGTCAACCTGGGTAAAAAGGCGGTAGTTTTGTGCTTGAGATGATGGCAGGGCAAGAGAAAAGTTGCCTTGAGCGTCGGTTTTAGCCGTTAGATCGGGAAAACTAAAAGCCTCAACAGGCTTTATTATATGAAAAATAGAAGATAGGTTTAGAAGCGGGAAGCGGGTTAAGAAGTTGGAAAATAGAGGTTGGATTGGAGATAATCCATCTTCCTGCTTCAAATTTCCTAACCCGTTTCCAAACCTACTTTCCACCTTCCTACTTCCTCCCTGTGTTTGCGTAAACATTGACAGATTAATGTCGGCATCAGGAAGAGACTGTCCTGTTAAAACTACTTCATCACCGATAAAGTAGTTAGGTTTGTCCAAAGATATGGTTGGCGGGACGATGACCGGGCCGATGACGATGTTGTATTGAGTCGGGAAAGACGCCAGACAGACGGGTGCGGAAATCCGGCCGAACTGGTCTTTAGAGCTCAAACAAGCCTCGCGTGGCGAAAAAGGCGAGAAGCGGTTTTTAAACTCAAAATAACCGGCATTATCAGCTATTGTTTGATCATATATTCCTTGACCGTTAAATGTTACCTCGGCTTGGGGCGAGGTATAACCAAAAAGAGAAAAATGGTATTCACCAATTGAAACACTGTTTTCCACCTCTTGTTCTTGGCTGGTAATTCCAGCAACCGTTCCGAGCTGATGGTTTTTAGAGTAGAGATATAAAAGTTGAAGAGGAATAATTAATAGCAAAACAATAATAATAAAAAAATA
>PFOE01000104.1 GCA_002792355.1 Candidatus Roizmanbacteria bacterium CG_4_10_14_0_2_um_filter_36_35
ATAATACTGGTCACAACCGTGTCGCCTTCAGAAAGGCCGGAGACGATTTCCACCTGCGAGCTCGATGACAAACTTGTTTCCACTGTCGTTTCCACTGGTTTGTTGTTTTTCATCACTCGAACATAAGAGGTTCCATCGGTTTGTTTTTGGACTGCCGAGGCCGGCACATAGAGGGCGTCATCCTTTGAGTCGGTAATGATATTGGCGGCCGCCGTCATATTGGGAAGAATAGAGTTTGATTCAGTATCAAGGCGGATGACAGTCGGATAGGTGACGACTCCGGATGAGACTTGACCCGAAGTATCAATACTGACGACTTTTCCGGTAAAAGTTTTATCAGCTAAAGAATCAAGGGTGACCGTTGCTTTGTCGTCTAATTTAACTTTGGGAACATCTATCTCGGTCAAACTAATAGAAACCATTGGCAACGCTTTTGTTTTAATACTGGCAATTTTGGTTGAAGTCTGGGTACTGTTTAAACTATTAGATGAGACTGAGGCGATCACCGATCCCTCCTGAAGAGATAGTCCGGTAACAACTCCGGAAATCGGTGCATAAATAGTTGGTGATGACTGTTGATATGAATACCAAGCTGTATTAAAAGCAATTTGGGATTGGCTGATAGCTTCTTGACCGTTTTTATATTTTGCTTCTGCTGAAAACCAATTATCTTGAGTGATTAGAAACTCTGTTTGTCCTTGGCGTTCCGGAGTGTTGGGGGTGCCGTCGCTGTTTTGATAATGGCTGCTGGTCGCTAAATTAAAAAAAGTCTGCCATTTGGTAAATAAGTCGGACTGAAGTGCATAGAGGTTGTCTTTAGCCGACTAGAGATTGTTTTTCGCGCTGACATAACTTCCCCAGGCTTGTGATGATTTTTGCTGGCCTTCAAGATCGAGATTAATGTCGGCAATTTTATCACCCATTTTCACTTCGTCGCCGTCTTTGACATAGAGTTTGGAAACGACTCCTGAAGCCTGAGTGGAAATAATACCGTTATTGGCCGTTGACACTGCTCCAGAACCTGTCACAGAAATAATCAAAGTGCCTTTTTGAACTGTACTGGTTTGATACTGGACCTGATTCTTTTTTGCGCTGCTGATTTTTGAAAAACCATACCAACCAATACTTATGACCACTAAAATAATAATTACTTTTTTAATTATTGACATTTTCAAAAACCAGTTTTTTATTTTTTGCATAAACACCCTCCTGTCATCTCGACCGAGTGAAACGAGTGGAGGGATCTTATTTTTTTAGATTCCTCGACTCCGCTCGGAATGACAAGAAATAGTAAATAATAAACCTTAAATTCAGCTGAAAACAGGTAAAGAAATTATTACTGTTGTTCCTTTTCCTAATTTACTTTCCATTTTAATCTCTCCTTGATGAACTTCAATAATTTTTTTGGCAATCGACAGACCCAAGCCGTAACCACCGCTGTCTTTTTTAGCCCTGGCTGAATCGGCCCGGTAAAATCTGTCAAAAATATAAGGTAGGTCTTTCTTGCTAATACCTATGCCTTGGTCTTTAACAAAAACAAATATCTTTTTATCTATTTTTTTAGAAGTAATAAAAATTGATTTTTTTTCATTACTGTATTTAATCGCATTGTCTAAAATAATTACCAGTAAATTAGTCAAACCGTATTGACTGCCATTAATCGGAAAGTCTTTAACCTGATCTTTAATAAGAATGTTTTTTTGCCTAGCCATTGGATTAATTTGACCAATTGATTCTTTAATAATTTTTTTTAGCGACAGTTTTTCAAATTTTAAATTTTCCTTAGGAGTTTCTAACTGACTCAACTGCAGTAAACCATCGGAAAGACGGGAAAGTTTGTTCACCTCAACGATGCTGTCTTCAATCAACTGTTTCGACCCTTCAAGGTTTAGATTTTTATTACGTAAATTAACTTCCATCGCCGTCTTTAAAGAAGTCAAGGGTGTTTTTAATTCATGGGAAGCATCACTGACAAATCGGTTTTGTTGGTCAACCATTTCCTGAATCGGTCTTAAGGTCTTCGTCAATAAAAAATCTTTCCACTCTCAATCTTTGCATTCTTGAAAACCGGTATATCTCGCTCATCAGGCCCCGGTAAATCACTAAGCTAAAAGCAATGCTGACAAACATGATGATCAGCAAATACCAAACAGTTAATTTTAATCGCGCTTTTTGAAACATATTTATTCTATTTTATAACCAAAGCCTCTAATGGTAATAATCAGAGGTTTTTTCTTTTTAAATGGTAAGTCGATTTTATTTCTTAAATTCCTGATATAAACCTCAACCGTATTGGGAAGAATATCGGCATCATAGTCCCAAACATGGCCAATTATCTGATCTTTGGTGAGAATCCTAGCTTTATTTCTCATTAGATACTCGAGGAGAGAAAATTCTTTATTGGAAAGTTTAATTAATTTTCCGAAACGCTTCACCTCAAAAGTCTTAGGGTTAAAAATCAGGTCAGAAACAGTTAAAACTTCTCCAAGAGTTGTCTTTGGTCTCCGCGTTAAAGCTCGGATCCTCGCCAACAGTTCTTCAAAAGAAAAAGGTTTGGTTAAATAGTCATCAGCACCGTTATCCAATCCTTTGATTTTATCCTGTATCTGTCCTTTGGCGGTCAATATTAAAATTGGCGTGTGAACTTTATTTTTGCGAAGGCTCTGGCAGATATCAGTTCCGTCCATACCGGGAAGCATCAGGTCGAGAATAATCACATCATATTCTTCTGTCGCTGCCAAATCAAATCCGTCATTACCATCATAAGCAATATCAACGGCATAGTTCTCCTGTTCTAGTCCTTTTTTAATAGAATTGGCAATTCTGTGTTCATCTTCAATAATGAGTATTCTCATGAAACCTATTATAGCCTATCAGCTGAAAAAGAGCTTAAAAACTAACAATAACTGTCCGGCTTCTTGGTCCGTCGAGTTCAACCAAAACAATCCGCTGCCAAGTACCAAGGACCAGGCGTCCGTCTTCTACCGGAAGAACTAGTGAAGAGCCGACTATCGAAGACAAGATGTGGTCTGGCGTATGAGCCGGGTTGTGGGGATGGCGGAAATTCATTTTGGGAGTGATTTTTTCCAGAAAATCCAAAAAATCTAAATCTGTTCCTGGGTCAAGATCAGCTGTTGTCAGGGCAGCTGTCGTGTGAGTAATAAACAAAAAACAGTTGGCATCTTTGACTTTTAAATCATAGATAATTCCTTTCACCTCATCAGTAATATCAACAATTTCTTTGCTTTTACTCGTTTCAATCGTTAAAATTTTTCTCTGCATAAAAAAATTTTATCACAAGTTTCAGCATCGTCGCCGCAGTTCCGATATCTACCTACATGACGTGTGTACTTGTGAAGAATAAATGATTTTAACTAATCACTCTTCACTCTTTACATCTTCGTTCAATTTCTTCAACATTTCGTATACTTTGTTTAATACGATATCTAATGAAGTTGTATTTCCACCTCTGGCCGCTTCTTTTGTTATTTCTACTGCTTGACTTAATAAGTTAATTTTTGTGTAAGACATTAGTTTTCGCCTCCTTTCTCAATTATTTCTTCAATCTTTCTTTTTGCTTCTTCTAGTAATTCCTTTGATTTTTTCCTTGCTTCGTGGGATTTTTTCACCAGCTCGGCGATTTTTTGTTGTTTTTCTTTTGAAAGTAAAGGAACAGCTAAATTATTTATAGTTGGTAGATCTGTATTCTGTCTTACACTCGCTTGAGCAATTTTTCTTAACAAATAATAAGGTCTACTTATATTGTTTATAAACAATGACATATAAAAAGGATCGAATAAATCTAATCCTTCTTTATTTAAGCGGGCTCTGATAGTGAAAGAAGCGAACAACCAGTTTTCGTTTTCCTTTGTAGCAACGGCAGAATAACCAACTGTACCCATTTGAGAAATTACTATATCATTTTCTTTTAAATAAAATTTACTGGGAAGATTTTTAGTAGAGTCTTCGCTCAAAAAATCTAATTTATCCCGATCGCTTATAAAACAGCTTTCTAAATTTTCACCTTTTACATATGGTATTCCTTTTTCAACATATGGACTAGTTGGAACAGTTCCATACGAAATTAAGGAGCAAATATCTTTTAATTTTCTTTGTTCGTGTTTATTTAAAATTTTTTCAACTTCTGTATAGATTGGATCAAAGTATTCAGCATCTATACGATTGATAACAAGTGTTTCGGAAAAATTAACTTCATAATACAAGTTGTTATTAAATTTAAAATTCTCTAATCCTAATTCTTCTAAAAGCAAATTTTCAGATTGTCTGTATATTTCAACCGATTCGTCTTCTTTTGACATTCTTTCTTCATATATTTTTTTTATAATTTCTTGTTTTTCTAAAGGTAAGACTGGTATTTTATAGCTCCTAATTTCTTCGTAGGCTAAAGCGGGTCTTGAATTTCCAGTAATTTTTCTATCAGATTGATAACGACCATACTTTGAATTTAAAAAAGCAGAAACATATTCTGGAATTAAATCATCTTTAAAATGCATCCTTACAGAATGCTGATTTATATTAGCTTCACCATAATTACTTTTATAAACTGCGGATTTGCCGTAAGAAACACCAGTTATAGTAAGAAGAACGTCTTTATCTACCAGTCTTGATCTTTTTAACTGAGTATTATGAATTTTTTCATCTATAAAAACAACATCAGAAAAGTCGAAATACCCAGGCATAATATTCTGTACTCTTAAAAATTTTATTCCTGTTAAAGGATAGTTGGCGCCTAATGGAGTAGCCCCTCCCGTCAAAGAATTGTTATTACTTAATAGTTGTCCAAAAAATTTTAGAGAATCTTTAAATTTATTTAAATTTTTTTCTAATTCTAAATATTCAGGCTGATAATATTCTGCATCAATTCTTTTCGCACCTTCGAGTTGGGATTTTTGGATGATTGAATAGCTCATATATTGATTTAGATTGTTATAATAACTTTTCAATGCCTCTTGACATTTACTATACGTGTTGTATTATAAAGTTGAGCGTGTCCCAGGTCTGGGTGCCCGCTCATTTTTTTTACATTACCTGTACTAAATTTTTGTTAATAATCTTTTTTAATTCTGGATTTTTTCTTGTAAAGCTATCCTTAATTGCTCCGCTTATAAGATCTGTATATTGGAGTAAAGGAATATACTCCGAGTCCGCATGAGTTATATGATTAATTTTTTTCTTATAAGTTGTATTTACCTTACCTCGGAGATAGTTATTAAATTCATCAAAGTTGTAAGAACCATTACATGATCTTCTATCAGCTCTATCAATCACTACTTCGCAATTTAGTAATTGATTATCAAGACAGCAGCGAGTTATTACTTTTGCTGTAATATAAGTGTCAAAGACGTTATGAAAGTATCTTTTAGAGCTTTTATCTTTTGTAGCAAAAGTTCCTTTATATTGTTTTTTATCTACACAACGATAGTATACTTCAATCTTGTTTTTATCTAATAATTCTAATAGTACTTCGTATAGATTGAGCGGGATAGTAATTGATTTAATTTCATCTCTGTAGCCAAACTTATTTTTAGTTTCCAAAATATCATGCTCAAATTTATGTAGTTGTTTTATATCAACTAATAAAGCAGAAACAATATAATAATCGCTTGCCCCTGTTTTAATCTTATTACCTTTACTATCCAAAATACATTTATTATTTTTGTCTGTTTTAAACGGCTCACCTGGGTCACCAGATTCGTCAACAAAAATATAGGTTTTCATTTTTTATAAAAATAATTTTTGATTGAAATATTCCGCATCAATTCTTTTCGCGTCTTCGAGTTGGGATTTTTGTATTATTGAAAAGTCCATTTCTTTTTATATGTTTTATATGACCAAACTATAATTTGTAAATATTCTATTTTTTTATTATTTTTCACCTCCGTTATTTTATTTGCGCGGCCGCCTATTTCTGAAATCCACTTTTTTCTAAATTCATCTTCGAGATAAAGAGTAATTTCAAACTCTTTTTCAATATCTAAATCCATAGGAGGATCAATCCAATAATAAGATGTGTCTCCTGTACCAGCTGAAATTAAACGTGGTTTTTTAAATCTTTCCTTTTTTTTTGGTAAATCAAATCCAAATAGGTATAGATTAATCTTTCCAACATTTATTAAATTTATCTTATTTGTTCTTGAATCTGGCACTGCAGAAATAGCTACATAATCCTGAAGTTTGGTTAAACGTTTATTAATTAAAATCTGCCAGAATCCAAAAACAAAAGCTCCTATTAATGTTAAAATATCTAACCAAATTTTATGTAGATTTAAAAAATTTTCAATTATATTAATAAATTTCATTTATAAAAACTAAATCCTTGTTTTTTGGCGAAACTGATAAAGGCTTCGGCGATGGCGTTAAGGTCGTGGTCGAGGACTTTGCGGAAGTTGGCATTGTGGATATATTTTCCTTTTTCGTCTTTTTTATAAATATAGTCTCCGGAGTTATCTTTACCGGCTTTTTTGGAAACGGCCATAAAGATTGGATAATCTTTTAACGGTTCCTCTCTTTCATTCCATTTTTGTAAAAATAAAACACTGGTTTTTGTACCGGTATGAGGTTTAAAAGTATTTCCGTGTAAACCTATGACTGCCAAAATCCGCGCTTTGTCAAAAAGATAGTCGCGGACGTATTCCATATTAGTGTTGTTAAACACTCCTTGAGGCAAAACTATGGCTAATCTTCCACCGGGCCGGACAGCATCCAATGACCTTTCAATAAAAAGGATGTGTCGTTCGACATTGTTTTTCAGTTTTCCGCCGTCTTTTTTAGCCAGTTGATACTGCCTTAATAACTGCGAATCCGGATTTTCTCCGGCAAAAGGCGGATTCGTCAATAAAATATCAAAATTAAGATGTCTAAAAGTCAGTTGGTTTTCTTTTTCATCCGAGGGATTTTCAAAATGACTAAGAAGCGGTTTTAAAGCGACTCTTGTATCCTCACTCTCTCTTCCCTGCCAATCGGTCGCATCAAGGGAATTTCTTTTGAAAATATGGTGTTTTCCATCTCCGGCAATCAACATTAAAGCCTGGGAGATACGACGCATATTATCATCAAAATCAATCCCATACAAATATTTACCTGCGTAGCCTTTTTGCGCCTCGTTAGTTTTTAAAAACTTATCCCAGACTTGATACATGCTATGAAGTAAAAATCCTCCGCTGCCGCAGGCTGGATCAATAATATATTCGTCTTCCTTCGGGTTTAACATCTTGACGCACATCTTAATGATATGACGAGGTGTAAAATACTGTCCTTTTGTTCCCTTTGACACTTCAGTAATCAGATATTCAAAAGCGCTATCGATAATCTCATATTCACCGGTGCCTATCTCAAAAAGTCTGTAGCTTTCCAAAAAAGGAACACAGATACTAAGTCTGGCTGGTGAAAGTTTAATTCTATCTGAACTTTCAAAAGTATCAGACCACTCTCTGGCCGCATTTTTAAATAGTTGATTAACTACTTCATAGGTTTTTTCAGGATCTTGGTATTTTCTAAATATCACTTCTTCATCTATTCTTTTTTCGCGAGCTAATTTTTCATCGTATAACTTGGCATAAATCAGTTTAAAGATTTCTTCAAACACATTCGCTCCTGATCCGGCTAAAGCCAGCTCCTCGATTCTTTTTATGATAAAAATAAAATCAAACTTTGGATTTAAAGAATTCCAAGTTTTTTTAATTTCAAAAAGATCGTCAATTGTTTGATCGGCTTTTGGAATCTCACTTAAAGAATCTTGAAACTCTTTAGGATATGGCCGATAAAGAATGACTCTTTCCTTGCCGTTTGACCAGACACCAATCTCTGACCCTTCGGCTGACAAATAGCTTTTTAACTGCTCTATTCCTTTTTTCTCGTCAGGGCTTTTGACTTCGATAATAATATAAGGGGTGATTTTATCTTTTTTGTAAACAACAATGTCAGCCGCTTTGGCGTGGATTTCCCGGCCGAAGTGAATACTTTTTTCCGTATCGATACGGTCATAAGGATAAAGGTAATATTTATTGAGTTTATGCAGCCAGAGCTGACGAACAATCTCTTCTGGTTTACCAAGATTCTTTTGTTGGTCGAAAACTAATCGTAGTTTACCCGATTTTAAATCTTTGATAAAAAATCTGTCCTTTTCTTCTTCGGTAATTGTCAAAACTTCTTCTAAATCCATTTCTTCAAACTCCTTGAGTCCAAAAACAGTTTGGTTATCTTTAAAAATTTTATCGACTACCTCCTTGGTTTTATTGATTTTTTGAGTGGGCATAGATAAATTATAAAAATATTAAATAGGTTTCCAATAACCTTCTTTTAAAACTGAAATAACTTTACCTTCTAATTTCATTTCATCAGTGGCGGGAATTATTTCATATTTTGGATTTTCCGGTTTGAGGTAGATATAAGGAGGTTTATCGTCGGAGACAAACCTTTTTATTGTCACTTCATCGTTAATTCGAGCTAAAACAATATTACCAGATATAAACTCTTTTTCTGTTTTAACCAGTACTATATCTCCGTCATTAATGCCTGCATTAATCATAGAATCGCCTGATATTTTCAAAAGAAATACTTTATCTGCAAGTTGTGCCACGTCTGGTGAAATTTGTTGCCAGTTTCCGGAGACTTCAATTGTATTTATCGGTACTCCTGCTGAAGTTATGCCCAAAAATGGAGCAAGAGGTGGCTTACCTAAAGCTTCGTAGCCTGGCGGCAAAATCGCTATGCTTCGAGCCACTGATTCATTTCTTTTTATAACCTGGTTTTTCTCAAGTTTGACAAGAAGATCAATGACGGATTGGTTTGAAGACACATTGAGGCGTTTTCTCATCTCTTCAAAGGTAGGAGGATAACCTTCTGACTCTATATATTTGTATATTATAGAAAGTAAATCTTTTTGCCTTGGGGTGATTTTAATGGCTTTTTTCATGAAAAATAGTATACCCGACTATATGTTCTGGTGTCAAGATGTATAAGTATATCAAAATATATCCTAAAAGTATTTTTTGTAACATATAGTCTACAAAACGAAGTTAATTCACGATAGAGGACTTGACATATTGCAAATCATTTGTAATAATAAAGAATGACAAAAATTGGAATCAGATATACAAAACCGAGAAAACTAGTTTTTGAGGCGTTAGCTCACTACTCTAAACCCGTCTCTGTCGCCGAAATAAATTATTATCTTAAAAACAAAATTGATCTCAGTTCAATTTACCGAACTCTTGAACTTATGAAAAAATCTAATATTGCCGAGGAGACAGAATTTGGGGATGGCAAAAAAAGATATGAATTAATAAGCGAAAAAGGCCATCATCATCATCTGATCTGTGAGAACTGCGGAGATATAGAAGATATTAAGATGAAAGAAGATGAATTATTAAACAAAGTAAAAACAAAATCAAAATTTGCTATCAAAAAACACAAATTAGAATTTTTCGGGCTCTGTCCTAACTGTCAGTAATATGTTGGTTTCAATCATCACTGCTAATATTATCGTAAGTTTAATATCGCTTATCGGCGGGGTGTTAATTTTAAAGAAACAATTATTATCCAAAAAAGTCATTCCTTACTTAGTGGCTTTTGCTGCCGGAGTTATGCTGACGACGGTTTTTTTTGACATGTTTCCTGAAGCTTTGGAGCAAGCGGAAAAAATAGGCAATCCAACCAATATTTTTTTTCCTGCCTTCCTCGGCATTATTATTTCTTTTTTTATCGAAAGATTTGTTTTATGGTTTCACCATCACGAATCCACCCACGGCCTAAAACCAACGGTGTTCTTGATTACAATCGGCGACGGCATTCATAATTTGATCGACGGTGTAACAATCACCGCAACTTTTTTGACCAACTTTAATCTGGGAATAATTACAACAATCGCCATCGCCGCCCATGAAATTCCCCAGGAAATCGCCGACTTCGGCATTCTTATTAATTCTGGTTTAAAAAACTTTCAAGCATTAGCTATTAATTTTCTGTCAGCGCTAACAGCAATTTTAGGAGGAATTGCGGCTTTTTATTTTCTCCAAAACTTAAAAGGCGGACTACCTTTTTTGCTATCGTTTTCATCGGGAATATTTATTTATATTGCCGGGTCCGATCTGATTCCCAGTTTGCATAAAGAACATAAAAAACAAAAAAAATGGGCCCAGGTTGTTCCTTTTCTTTCCGGCATCATTCTTATGTATATTCTGATAGTTCTTCTTGAAGGAAAACACTAAATATGGATAAAGCAATTTTTGTCAAATCATTAACCAAGAAATTCAACGGCTTCACCGCGGTTGACAACATCTCTTTTGACGTGGAAAAAGGGGAAATCTTTGCTTTTCTTGGCCCAAACGGAGCGGGAAAAACTACAACAATAAAAATGCTAACGACTCTCCTTCACCCAACGTCAGGACAAATCTTAGTCAACGGTTTTAATCCAGTTGCCGATCAAAATAACGTCAGAAGATCGTTTGGGATTGTCTTCCAAGATCCTTCTCTTGATGACGAACTAACCGCTTATGAAAACATGGATTTTCACGGTGTTTTGTATAACGTAAAACAGCCTCTGCGAAAAAACAGGATTGAAGAACTGTTGAAAATTGTCGACCTCTGGGAAAGAAAAAATAGTTTAGTTAAAACTTTCTCCGGCGGGATGAGACGAAGGTTAGAAATTGCTCGAGGACTCCTCCACCATCCGAAAGTCTTTTTTCTTGACGAACCAACCATCGGCCTTGACCCGCAAACAAGAAACCAGATGTGGAAATATGTTATAAACCTTAATAAAAAAGAAGGAATCACAATTTTTTTTACCACTCATTATATGGAAGAGGCAGAAAAAGTGGCTAACAAAATTGCCATTATCGATCATGGAAAAATTATTACTCAAGGAACAGCTAATGAATTAAAAATTGCTACAAAAACCAAGACTCTTGAGGAAGCTTTCCTGTCTTTGACAGGACATAAAATCCGCGACGAGAAAGCCAGCGGTATCGACCACCTTAGAATGCGGCATCAGATGTGGAGATCAAGAAAATAGTGAATAGTTATGAATACAATATACATACTTTGGCTTAGACAACTAAAAAGATATATCAGGTCCCGTTCGAGAATCATCGGATCTTTAGGACAACCTATGTTATTTTTGGTGGCTTTGGGATTTGGATTTGGACCGATATTTCAGAGGGCAGGGGCGGGAAACTATATGAATTTTTTGGCGCCGGGAATTATCGCCCAAGGAATAATTTTTACGGCGATCTTTTCCGGAATCGAACTGATTTGGGACCGCCAGTTTGGATTTTTAAAAGAAACTTTAGTGGCTCCCGTCTCAAGATTGGAAATCATGATTGGCAGAACTTTGGGTGGGGCAACCATTGCCACTCTTTAGGGATTAATTATTTTTATTTTAACTTTATTTGTCGGTTTCAAACCATATAATTTATTAATGTTGCCGTTGGCGATTGTGATTATGTTTTTATCTTCGCTTTTTTTCACCGCTCTTGGGACGACGATCGCCTCGACTCTTGATGATTTTCATGGGTTTCAATTGATTATGAATTTTTTAGTCATGCCTCTTTTCTTTTTATCAGGAGCGCTCTTCCCTCTTAATGGCCTGCCAAAAATAATAAGTACTATTGCCAGTCTTAATCCTTTGACTTACGGAGTTGACGGACTGCGAACAACTTTGAGCAATGTAACTCACTTCGGATTCACCACCGATTTTACCGTATTAATGATTCTTTCCGTTGTTATTTTATCCATCGGCAGCTTTCTTTTTTCAAGAATTGAAGTTTAATTTTCCTGCCTTTTTGAGACCCTTCTTTGAGTGATTGAAAGAATTTTCTTGCGGATTCTTAAATTAAGAGGTGTGACTTCAAGATATTCATCATCGGTAATAAAATCAAGCACCTGCTCCAAAGTTAAAACAGTTGCCGGGATAAGAGGAATAGAAACTCCCTCGCCGGCCGATCTATTGTTTGTTAATTTTTTTTCCTTGCAAACATTGACTTCAATATCAAACTCTCGGGCGCCAATACCAACCACCATTCCTTCATATATTTGCGTTCCTGGGCCGACGAATAAACTTCCCCTGTCTTGAGCGTTGACCAATCCGTAAGTCATCGCCTCTCCGGGCTTGACCGCAACTAAAGCGCCGTTTCGAATCGAATCAAGCTTGTTTCCTTTAGGAAAATAGCCCAAAAAATAGGTGTTCAAAATTGCCGTCCCTCTTGTTTTTGTCATTAAAATACTTCGTATTCCCAGTAAATTATTGTCGGAAATTTTATATTTTAATCTGATATTGTTTCCGTTGGTTAACATGTCAAGCATCTCGCCTTTTCTCTTTCCAAACTCTTCACTGATTTCTCCCATAAATTTTTTCTCACAGTTAATCGTTACTTCCTCATACGGTTCTTTTTGAACGCCGGCAATTTTTTTATAGATCACCTGCGGTTTAGAAACCTGAAGCTCAAATCCCTCCCTACGCATCGTCTCTATTAAAATAGAAAGATGAAGCTCTCCTCGTCCGGCAACGACAAAATTGGCCCCGTCTTGACTTTCTTCAATTTTTAATCCTAAGTTCGTTTCTTTTTCTTTAAGCAGTCTTTCTCTAATTTGGCGAGATGTTCCCAGTTTTCCTTCTTTTCCGGCAAAGGGAGAAGTATTTGGTCCGATGGTAATTTTAATCGTCGGCTCTTCAACTTTAATGGTTGGCAGACTCACTGGAGAGGACGAATCGGTGACTGTCTGACCGATGGTCAATTCCGGAATTCCGGCAATGGCAACAACATCGCCTGATGTAACTTTGTCTATTTCTTTTTTTTGTAAACCTTCGAAGGTGTAGAGTTTTTGCGCTTTATAGTTTCCGATCACTTTGCCATCCTCAACTAATGAGATGTTTTGATTTTTATTCAAGCTTCCTTGGGAGATTCTGCCGATACAAAGTTTGCCAACATAGTTATCATAGTCTAAAGTCGAAATCAGCATCTGGAAAGCTTTTTCCTTATCTATGGCAACATTGGGAATTTCTTTTATGATGGTTTCAAAAAGCGGAGTCAAATCGCCTGGGATATTTGAAGTGTAACGACTGGGCAGTTCTGAAAAAACTTTTCCGTCGCGACCAACTGCATAAAGAGTGATAAAATGAAGATGTTTTTCATGTTCAGCTAACTCCAAAAATAAACTTTCAACATCGTTTAACACCTCTTTCGGCCTGGCGTCTTTTTTGTCAATTTTATTGATGATAAGGATAATTTTCAGGTGGGCCTGGAGGGCCTTTTTCAAAACAAACTTAGTTTGGGGAAGCGGTCCTTCAGCCGCATCGACTAAAAGAATCGCGCCGCTTACCATATTTATAGTCCGCTCGACTTCGCCGCCAAAATCAGCATGACCCGGAGTATCAACTATATTAATCTTTGTCTTTACCTGCCTGCCGGCAGGCAGGTAAAAAACTGCGGTATTTTTAGCAAGAATAGTAATCCCTTTTTCTTTTTCTAAATCATTAGAATCCATAATCAAAGTCTCGCCCATTTCCTTTTGATTGTCACGAAAGGTATGAGTCTGCTTTAACATGGCGTCAACCAGGGTAGTTTTACCGTGGTCAACGTGGGCAATAATAGCTATATTTCTGATTTCCATATATACAAAAATAACACGTTTCAATAACGCGTGTTATCAGTAATCTTATTATACAGCAATAAAGAGAGTTTCTATCTGATAAAATTATCCCATGAAAACTGGAAAAGTGCTGCTTCTAAGCCGTCCCAACGTTGGTAAATCAACCTTTATCAATAATCTTATCGGTCAAAAAGTCGCCATCACTTCTCCTAAACCGCAAACCACCCGGTTTGCCATCGAGGCCGTTTATACTGATGATCGGGGCCAAATCATCTTTGTTGATACTCCCGGAATCATGGGTAAGACTGAGGATCATCTTTCAGAAAACATCAATAAAAGAACCCTGCAGGTTCTCAATGAGGAAGTTGATCTGGTTATTTATATGATCGATCATACTCGAAGACGGGACTTTGAAGAAGCCCGTGTGTTGGGATTGGTTAGGAAGATTAATAAACCAAAAATATTAGTAATTAATAAAGTCGACTTGCAAGAAAAATCTTATCTGCCTCAATATAAATTTCTCGAGGATGAGTTTAAGGATGTTTTTCAGATATCCGGTCTCAATAAAACCCATATCAAACCATTAATGGATAAAGTGTTCGAATTATTGCCGTCCACCTCCGCCAACCTGCCTGCCGGCAGGCAGGGAGCTTCGGCGGGTAAAGAAGAAATCCCTAAAGATTTAATCTACCCGATTTTGAACTTTGATAGTAAAATTTTCGTCAGCGAACTAATTCGGGAAAAAGTTTTTTTGATGATGGGTCAAGAAATTCCTTATCGAACCACAGTCATTGTTGATGAAATCGCCGAAAGAAAAAATGGAGTCACTTATGTTAGAGCGCGTATTTTAGCTACCGACGATCGTTATAAAAAAATGCTCATTGGCAGCGGCGGTCGAAAGATAAAAGAGATTGGAAGCTATGCCCGTAAAGAAATCGCTCTGGCAATCAATAAAAAAGTATATTTGGATTTAACTGTCGAAACCGACCCGCATTGGCAGGAAACGTATTATTGAAGACTTCCAACATCTTTTCCTATATCGTTAAGATCTGTTTCAATATTCCCAACGTCTATATTATTTGGATTGTCGGATTCTATTGTTGTTGGTGTTGGCGTTATCGTTGCCGTTATTTTTATACTTTCTGAAGGTGAAATTTGAGGGGTTATTTTCGGCGATATTTTTTCTTGATTTATTGAAAATAAAATGTACACGCCAACTGTAACAGCAATAATTATTAAAATAATTATTAGGATTAATAATATTATATTTAATGAAGACTTTTGAGGTGTTGGGGGAACAACAGGGATAGGCGTTGCGTTTGGCTGGCTTTCTGTTTGGACTGGTTGAGTTGGATCTATATTTTTATTGCACGACCACTGTCGGTGTAATTTTTTTTAATGTTACTGTTACTTGATAAGCATTAACTACCGCTTTTTTTGCTGAGATCAAGGCCTGTTGGGCATTTTTTAAATCCTGGCTAAAAGCATTGTATGAAGTTCTTATTGCCTGACCAAGATTTTCCTCATTAGTTATTGAAAACACATAGTCTTTTGCTACCTGTTCTTCCACTATGCTTATAGCCGAACTAATCGCAGTCTGCGCTGAAGCAATCGCCGATTCCGCCGACGACACATCAACTCCTTCTTCTTTTGCTTGAGTAATTCTTTCTTGGAGTTTATTAACGTGTTCTGTTAGCTTTTCTAAGGCTTTTGTTATTCTGTCTGTTTGATTTTTATTAACAGTTGATATCCGATTGTCAATTTTTTCTGTTAACTGCTTTTTTCTTTCATCCTTAATTGTGTTAATTTTTTCTTTAAAAGCATCTCTTTTTTCTTTAAAACTATTTTTCATCTCTTCTATTTTTAATTTTCTCTCTTCTCTTGCTGTTTGAAGCGACTCTTTGAAGGTTTGTATTTTTTCTTTGGTATTTTTCAGTTTTTCATTTATTATTTCTGGTTTTTTGTTTTGTGTCACTGTTAATTCTGGTTCTATACCTATTAGCGAAGGACAAAAAATAAATAAATTTAAGAAGATTATTATAACCAATATAATTTTAGATTTCATAGTCTGAAAATACTAAAAAATTAACCTTTTGTCAATCGTTTTAAGCACTCTTCTTTTCCCAATATCTCCATCGATTCGTTTAGAGGAGGTGAAATTTTTCTACCTGTGATAATAATACGAAGAATCATAAAAAATTCTCCTGTTTTCATTTTTTTTTCTTTAACTAATTCCATCATTTCTTCCCCAATAATATTTGCTTTCCATTCTTTAATTCCTTCCAGTTTCTTATAAATGTTTCCTAATAATTCTTTTTTATCCGATAATAAATCCACCGCTTCGGTGGAATGAGGCTGATTAAAGAAAAATTCACACAATGGTAGATAATC
>PFOE01000107.1 GCA_002792355.1 Candidatus Roizmanbacteria bacterium CG_4_10_14_0_2_um_filter_36_35
GAAAAATTTTCAGTTAAACCGAGTGAATTTGAAGGAAAAACTTTTCATTTTCATATCACCCTAGCTTATAAAGACATAGCCGTTGGAGCTTTTTCTAAAATCAAAAAATATTTGCAAAACAAAAAACCAAAGTTTAAATTCTCTGTTAAACAATTAGGATTATACCTCCGTCTCAATCCCGAAGAAAATTGGTTTGTTTATAAAGCTGCAGAACTTAACAAAATGATATAATTATTAATTAATTATGGCTACACCATCAGCCGAAGCTAAAAGATTTAACTTAAAACAGTATTATAAAGAACATAAATCACAATTTGTTGGTGCTGAGTTGGCTGTTTTTGGTTTTCTTGCGGCAGTTGGTATAGCAAGCACCAACATCCCGGATATTTTTAGAGTAACAATAGTATTACTTGGATCAGTCTCAGGCGCGTATGGAATTTTACGAGCCGGCAACCAGATACCTCCCCGCTCAAAATAAAATATTAATAATAGTTAATAATGGTGTACGCCGTTAAGTTTGAAGACGTGCTTCATTAACTCCTTAACCTTACGATGAAAGTCTTTTTGGTCTTTGTTATTGGTTAGAATATAGTCACAATAAGCCAGGCACTTCCCTACCTGCTGACCAGATTTTTTTTGGCCGACGCCAAGATCGCGGCGGTCAACTTTGATAAAATCATTCCAGGTCTTCGGATCCCAAGGTCTAGTCCGCTCCAATAATCTTTTAAATCTTAGTTCTCGATTCGCTTTAACACCAATCAAGATAAAACTGGGGTTTTTTTTAAGAAATTCAATTTCGCCTGGATTTCTAATCCCTTCGATAACCCATCTTTGATTATTTATAGTTCGAGCTTGTCGAGAACTATTTTCTCGACTTCGCTTCGCTTCGCTCGAAAAATAAAATTTTATTCTTTCTATTGCTCTTCTTGCCAAGACATCGTCACCATATCTCTTCCTAAGCTGGTCACCAATATCTTGCAAAGTTTTTCTGGTAAATTCTTTGATGCCTTTCTTTTTCAATTCTTCATGAAGAATTGATGATAAAGAAAAAGAAACAAAGCCGAGTTTTTTGATAAGGTAATCGACCAAGACTCCTTTTCCACAAGCAATTTGGCCGACAACGCCAATGTAGACGATATACTTTTTCATAATTAAAATCCGTATAATCTTTTTATTATCTCCATAATCTTTTCTCCCCAAAACAACATCACCATTGTCCCAATTACTATGAACGGTCCGAAAGGAATTTTACTTTTTAATTTCTTTTTATGCAAGACTATCAAAAATGAACCAAAAATTGCGCCCGTGACAAATGCTATATATAGAGCAAGATAGCCTACTTTCCAACTGAGTAAAAAACCGGTAATCGCGGATAGATAGACATCGCCGAGACCCATGGCGCGTTCACGAGAAAAGTAATAAATGAGAAAAATAGGAAGGGCTACTATTAGTCCCGAAATAAAAAAATTGCTATATTGTTGAATTGTTATATTGTTAAAAAATTTGTCTAAAATAGAGAAACCGAATAGTGCTAATAAAATATAGTCGGAGATCAAATGATATTTCAGGTCGGAGAAAAAGACAACTATTAAACAAGAAATAATTCCTAACATCGCTGTCATCCCGAGCGAAGCGACCAAAGGAAGCGAAGTCGAGGGATCTGAAAGAAAGATTCCTCCACGCGCTTCGCTTGGTCGGAATGACAAAACATAAACAAGTGCTATTCCTGTTACCATTTCTACAATCGGATATTGCCAAGATAATTTCTTATGACAATACCGACACTTTCCTCTTAAAAAAACAAACGAAAAAACCGGAATTAAATCATACCAGCGAAGTTTTTCCTTACAATTGTCACAATGACTCCAACCAGTGATTTTTTCGTTTTTAGGAAGACGGTCAATCAACACATTTAAGAAAGAACCTACGGCGGAACCTAAAATAAAAATAAAGACTTTTGTAATCAATGTTGCCATTATTAAAATCAATTATAACTTAGAGATCTTTTTGAAAGCAAAAATAAAGATTAAAACTCCTGAAACTAACAGGATGGTTTTGAAAGTTGATGGTTTATAAGTAGCAATTATCTGATAATCTCCCGGACTATTTAACCTAATGCCAATATAAAATGGAAAGACCGGAAAAGCTGCCTGTTTTTTCCCATTAACCAAAATCTGCCAGTTGGGATGAAAAGTCTGTTTTAAAATCAGAATGCAGTTTGTACATTGATTTTTTAATTTAAAACTAACGGAATATCCCTGCGCAAGTTTTTTTTCTACCTTGTTAACCAAAGTTTGTTCAAATTTTTTTTGATTAACAAATAGCGGGTTTTCCCGCCAGATAACTCTATTATCATCGTAACTATTCTGATCAGACATTATTATTGTTCTGTCAACAAACGCAAATTTTTCATTATTTAAAACAATGACGGGGTAGTCTTTATTGACAAACATAGGACTATAAAACCAAAGATGGGTAATATTTACTAGATTATTTTTCTTTGTCATAACTTCCAAGCTGCTTTTTCCTAAAGTAAACCAGCTTTCAGAATCAACTTTATACAAACTGAATCTGCCTTTTTTTACAATTAATCTGGCAAACTGCGGTGGTTTTTTGTCAATTGGTAAAACCAGATAGCTAACATTATAAAGGTCGTAGTGTTTCTGGTTTTCTTCGTCAAAAAACTGTTCGGTATCGGAATTAGGCGACCAGCTTTGAGGTAAAAAGCCAATCGTTGGAAAACCGTCACCAATATGCAAATCCCAAGATGGATCTTCAAGCGATTTTTTTATCCTAGCTCGTGAAATTAAAGCGGAGTAAAATCCA
>PFOE01000016.1 GCA_002792355.1 Candidatus Roizmanbacteria bacterium CG_4_10_14_0_2_um_filter_36_35
AATAAAATGACGGCAGTGGCGATTACTGATCACGGAGCTTTGTATGGAGCTTTTAAATTTTATATCCAAGCCATTGAAGCCGGTATTAAACCAATCATTGGTGTTGAAGCTTATAAGACAAAAAAATCAAGATTTGACAAGCAGAGCGGAGTAGATAGGGATCAGTATCATTTAACAGTACTTTGCAAGAACTTCGCCGGTTACAAAAACTTAATCAAGTTAGTAACAGCGGCTCATTTGGAGGGATTTTACTATAAACCTCGGATAGACTTTGAAATTTTAGAAAAATACAGCCAGGGATTAATTGTTCTATCCGGCTGCTTTAATGGAGAAATCTCTACTTTAATTAAAGAGGATCAACTTAAAGAGGCCGAAAGAGTCCTAGAAAAATATATAGAAATCTTTAAAGATGATTTTTATTTAGAGATCCAGAGACATCCAAACTCACCCGAACTGGATAAAGTTAACGACGAATTGATTAAACTGTCAAGAAAGTTCGCTGTTCCTTTAGTTGCCACCAACGACGTCCACTATTTAGAAGAAGAGGACGCTTATGCTCAAGAAATCCTTCTCTGCATTCAGACCCAAAGAACTATTGTTGAAAAAAATCGTCCAATGTCAATGATTAATGTCCCTGATTATTATTTTAAGTCAACGGCCGAGATGAAAGGTTCATTTATTGATTTACCCGAAGCTATTGAAAATACTCTTAAAATCGCAGACAAATGTAATCTAGAAATTCCCATGGGCAAATGGATTTTACCTGAATTTAAAACTCCTAGAGGAGAGTCGGTTGACGTTTATTTGAGGGAACTGGTTGAGTCTCGAAAAAAAAGAATGGCTACTTATAACCAAGAAATGGTTAGTAAGAGAGTCGACTACGAGTTAAAAATCATCATTAGTAAAGGTTATGCCACTTATTTTTTAATTGTTCAGGATTTTGTTAACTGGGCGAAAAAACAAGGAATTGCTGTAGGACCAGGAAGAGGATCGGTCGCTGGCAGCTTGGTCGCTTATATATTGGGGATAACCGACATCAATCCAATTGATTATAATCTGCCTTTTGAAAGATTCTTAAACCCGGAAAGGCCAACTCCGCCTGATATTGATATTGATTTTGCTGACACCCGAAGAGACGAAGTTCTCAGCTATGTCTCTAAAAAATACGGCGAAGATAAGGTCGCTCAAATAATTACTTTTGGAAGAATGGAAGCAAGATCAGCCACCCGTGACGTCGCCCGCGCGTTAGGACTATCTTACAGCCAAGGAGACAGGATTGCCAAGATGATTCCTTTTGGTAAGCAAGGATTTGCCATGACAATAGCGGCTGCTCTTGAAGAATCAACACAACTTAAATTTGCGTATCAGACCGAGCCGGAGATCAAAAATGTTTTGGACATTGCCCGATGCCTGGAAGGTTTGCCACGGCATGCTTCAGTTCATGCTGCCGGTGTGGTTATTTCAGACCTACCGATGACAGAATATGTGCCACTACAGAGAGATTCTAAAGAAGGAAAAATTATTACCCAGTATGATATGTACTGTTTGGATCTAAATGCGGTATCAAATCAAAAAGCTGTTGGTCTTTTAAAAGTCGACTTTCTGGGACTACGCAATCTGACCATCATTGAAAATGCCCTAGAATATGTTAAAAAAATAACCGGAAAAAAAATTGACATTCATCAGGTACCCTTAGATGATAAAAAAGCCTACCAGTTAATGTCAGCGGGAAATACGGTTGGAATATTTCAGCTTGAATCTGGCGGAATGAAACATTTGGCTAAAGATTTAAAACCAAATAAAATATCAGATATTTCGGCTATGGTGGCATTATATCGTCCCGGACCAATGGATCTGATTCCTTTATTTTTAGAAGGAAAAAGTAATTTAAAAAAAGTTAAATATCTTCATCCCGACTTAAAGCCAATTCTTGAAGAAACCTACGGTGTTCTCGTCTACCAGGAACAGGTAATGGAAATAGCTCATTCTCTGGCCGGATATAAAATGGCTGAGGCAGATAATTTCCGGATGGCGATGGGAAAAAAGAAAAAAGATTTGATGAAAAAAGAGAAAGAAAAATTTTTTAAGGGATGTTTGAGTAAAGGATATAAAAAAACCATGGTTGAATCTTTATGGAATTTTATGGAGAAGTTTGCCGCCTATGGTTTTAACAAACCGCATTCTGCCTCTTACGCCCTGATTGCTTATTGGACTGCTTATATTAAAGCTAACTATCCTGTCGAGTTTATGACAGCTTTGCTTTCGGCCGAGCTCGAAGGAGTGGCTGGGCCGCAGCGAGAGATAAAGATGTCACAAGCGATTGAGGAATGTCGGAGAATGGAAATAGAAGTGTTACCTTCTGATATTAATCAGTCTGAATTTAGTTTTACCATTGAAAAAGGTTCAATCCGCTTCGGCTTGTCCGCTATAAAAAATGTCGGAGGTGCTGCTATTGATTCGATTGTTGAAGCAAGAAAATCAGGTCAGTTTGTATGCTTTAAGGACTTTTTAAATAGAATTGATCTTCGTCGAGTTAATAAAAAGACCGTCGAAAGTCTGATTAAAGCCGGTGCTTTTTCTAAATTTGGCAATAAAGCGACTCTTTTAATTCATTATCCAACTGTAGTAAGCGAAGTCCAGGCTTTAAAGGCTAAAATAGACAAGGGTCAATTTGATTTATTTGAAGATCGCAATTCACCAAAACAAATTAAAGATAATTTCAAATCGGTTCCGGAATTTTCCGAAGAAGAGCTGTTTTCGATGGAAAGGGACGTGATTGGTTTTTTGATAGGAAAAAATCCTTTGGCTAAGTTCAAAACAATAATTGAAAAGAAAACTGATAAAAAAATTGGTGATATTGTTTCTTCAGATGTCAATAAACCCGTCATTATCGCCGGCATCATTAGCGGAAAGAGGGCGCTGAAAACGAGGAAAGACAATCACGAAATGGCCGTTATCCAAGTATTTGATGAAACAGGAAGCATAGAGGTAGTTGTTTTTCCTAAGATTTACAGCCAATTAAAGCAGTTTTTATTGATAAACAGAATCATTATGTTAAAAGGAAAGGTAAATGACAGGGAAGGAAGAGTGGGAGTAATAATGGAAAATGCCGTTGATCTGGAAACCATCAAGTCACCCTAAGGGTGGACTAAAGTGACTAAAGGTAACTAAAGTAGGGACGAAAGTAAGCTATACTATCTTTATGAAGAAGTATTTTTCTTTTGACAAAAATCTTAATCTGAAACAGGTTTCTAATATTAAAATTGAAAAAAAAAGTAAAAAAATTAGTTTTAATCTTGCAAACTATCTGAATCTCGGTTATTATTTAATTGTTCCCTTATTGTTAGGGGTGATTATCGGAAAAAGCCTGGATAAAGTCTTAAAAAAGACAAATGTTTTTTTTATAATTTTTTTTCTTTTAGGAATTATAGGTACTTTTTATAATTTAATAAAAATCTATCGGGATGAACGAAGCAAAAACAATTGAAATTCTGACAAAAATGCCGGAAATTAGTATTAAAGCTGAACCTCTTTTTAAAATTGGCAGCTTTTATATTACCAATTCAATTTTTACTTCATTAATAGTTTTTATTTTATTTTTTATTTTAGCAGATGTTTATAATAAACAATCAAAATTAAGAAAAAAGTCTAAATTTTTTTATTTTATAAACTTTATTCTTAAGACTATCTACCAGTTGTTTGAATCAATTCTTAAAGATAAAACGATGATATTTTTTCCGGTTTTCGGGGCATTTTTTCTTTATATTCTTCTTAATAACTGGTTTGGACTCTTACCTGGGATCGGTAGTCTTTTAGTTGGTCTTCGCGAAAACGGAAAGTTATTTCATTTCCCGATCTTTAGAGGCAATAATGCAGATTTAAATGCTACGATTTCTTTAGCTTTAATCGTTTTTTTTCTGATTCAGGTGAATGGAGTAAAATATCTAGGCTTTAAAGGCTATTTTAAAAAGTTTTTTAATATTTCTAATCCGATTAATTTTTTTGTCGGCATTTTGGAAACTATCTCTGAATTTTCTAAAATCATTTCTTTTTCTTTCCGACTTTTTGGAAATATTTTTGCCGGTGAAGTGCTTTTGACAATTATAGCCTTTCTTATTCCGGTTTTAGTTTCTTTCCCTTTTTTGATTCTTGAAGTGTTTGTTGGCTTGATCCAAGCCTTAGTTTTTTCCATGTTATCAGCAGTGTTTTTAAATGTGGCGATTAGTCATCATTAAAAGTTAAAAAAAATGAGGTGGTATCTATATGTCAACTGAAGCAGCAAAGTTTATTGCTACCGCTCTTGCTATCGGACTTGGTGCGCTAGGACCAGGCATTGGTATTGGTATTATCGGCGGTAAGGCAGCGGAAGCGATTGGTCGCAATCCTGAAGCTCAGGGACCAATTCAAACCAATATGATTTTGGCGATTGCCTTTGCCGAAGCGGTCGCTATCTATGCCTTGGTTGTTTCCTTAATTATTAAGTTCGTATAAAATTATTAATTTAAAACTGTATGGAAAGTTTAGGAATTGATATCAAGTTATTAATTGCCCAAATAATAAATTTTGGTTTATTTTTTTATGTCTTTAAAAAGTATTTAGCAAAACCTTTTGCCAGCTTTATGAGTGACGAGGCAAAACTGGAAAAGGAAAAAGAAAGAATAATGGAAGATTTGAAGAAGAAAGAAGAAGAGTTGACGACTTCTCAAAATAAAGCAAAAAACCTAATGAAAAAAGAATTGGATGTCGCTTTAAAAAAAGTCAAAGAAGATGCCGCTAGACTCAAGGCTAATCTAATTGTAGAGGCAAAAAAAGATTCGCAAGTGATCATTGATAAGGGAAAGAAACAGATTGAGGTAGAAAGAGCGGAAATGGAAAGAGAAATGAAGAAAAAGATAGTTCAGTTAACCGGTCTCGTCCTTGAAAGAAGTTTTTCTTCATATTTAAGTAGTGATATGCAAAAGGAAGTTAATAAAAATGTTCTTAAAAATTTACCAAAATTATCTTAAATCATGACGGTACAGGTAATCTCAAGCTATAAACTTGATAATGATGAGCTGACAGAGTTAAGAGAGAAACTGTCTTTAAAAGAAGGAGATACGATGACTAATGTCGTAGACCGGTCAGTTATTGCTGGTATGATTATTAACTTAGACGGACGAGTGATTGATCTATCTTTTAAAACCCAGTTAAAAAATTTACAAAAGCTTGTGTTATGAAGCCATTTGACCGTTTTCTTGGAGAACTTGATCAACAGTTAAAAAAAAACCAGATTAACTATCAGCCAAAGGAAATTGGTTTAGTAGAAGAAATAAAAGATGGTGTGGTTATCGCTTCCGGACTAGAAAAAGTTGCTTTTTCAGAAGAGGTTGAATTTGAGAACGGGATTAAAGGATATGTTGTCGATCTTACAGAAAATAAAGTTGGTATAATTGTCTTAGGCGACTATCTAACTTTAAAAGCCGGCTATCAGGTAGTCGGACTAAACTATACTCTGTCTATTCCTGTTTCTAATGATCTAGTTGGTCGAGTGGTCGATTCTTTAGGATTACCGCAGGACGAGATCGAACCAATTAAAACCAAACAATATTATCCTGTAGAAAAGATTGCTCCCGGAGTTGTCTTTCGTCGTCCTGTCAATACTCCAATCCAGACCGGTATAAAAGCAGTTGATGCACTAATTCCGATTGGTCGAGGACAACGAGAACTAATTATTGGCGACCGGGGAACAGGAAAAACTACTTTGGCAGTTGATACTATTCTTAATCAGCGGGATGAAAATGTCATCTGTATTTACTGTGGAATCGGTCAAAAAAATTCCAAGATAGCCAATGTCATCGATCTTCTTAAGAGATATAATGCCATGAGGTATACTGTGGTTGTTTCGGCTTCAGCTTCTGATCCGGCTTCTTTGCAGTTTCTCGCTCCTTATACGGCTTGTGCCATCGGCGAATACTTCATGAAACAGGGAAAAGATGTTTTAGTCGTCTATGATGATTTGACTAAACATGCCTGGTCTTACAGGCAAATTTCTCTTATTCTTCGCCGTCCAGCTGGCCGCGAAGCCTATCCTGGTGATATTTTTTATCTTCACTCCAGACTACTCGAGAGAGCCTGCAAAATGGATGAAAAGTATGGAGGTGGTTCAATTACCGCTCTTCCGATTATTGAAACTTTAGAGGGTGATCTTTCTGCCTATATTCCAACCAATGTTATTTCTATTACTGACGGCCAGATTTATTTAGAAATTGATTTGTTTAATGCTGGCATTCGACCGGCAATTAATGTTGGGTTGTCGGTTTCAAGAGTCGGCGGAAATGCTCAAACTAAAGCGATGAAAAAAATAGCAGGAAAACTAAAATTAAGTTTGGCTCAATATCGGGAGATGGCGTCGTTTTCTCAGTTTGAAAGTGAACTTGATGAGGAAACAAGAAAGTTTTTAGGTCGGGGAGCAAGACTGACGCAAATATTGATTCAAAAGAAGAATAAACCTTATAGTTTAGCTCATGAGATAGCCCTTATATTTGCAGCCAACTCAGGTTTATTAGACAGTATTCCTCCTCATGAAATTTCCCTTTATGAGGAAAAAATCCTTGATATTTTAGTAACTGAAGGAAAAGAATGGGTAAAAAGGGTTAATAAAAGCAAGTCTTTTGAAGAAAAAGATGAAAAAGAATTAAAAGAATTTATCTCTAGAATTTTATGAATATCAGAGCTATTAGAAAAAAAATTAAATCTGTTGCTAACGTAAAAAAAATTACCAAGGCGATGGAATTGGTATCGGCAATAAAAATGAAAAAAGCACAACAGAAAGCTATTGAATCAGCTCCTTATCGAAAAAGTTTGGAAAAAATTATTTATAAAGCTATTTATGGTTTGGAAAAAGGTTTTTCACCATTGATTAAAAATGTCAACCAATCAAATAAAAATTTGTATATTGTTATTTCATCAAATAAAGGTCTTTGCGGTTCTTTTAACTTTAATCTACTTCGGTTTTTGGGTAAAGAGATCAATTTTAAAGACAATGACTTTATTACCGTAGGAAAAAAAGCCGCCAGTTTTATCAGTAAAATGGGTGGCAGTATCGTTTCGGATTTTAGTCATATGGATGCTCAAAATGCTACTTCCGCTATCTTTAAAACCGCCCTAGAAAAATACCTATCAAACGAATACAGAGAAGTGATCTTATTTTATAATCGGTTTATCAATACTTTAAAATTCGAGTCAGCAACTTTTACTTTGCTACCTGCCAAATTAGAAGAAGAGGTGATCGAAAAGGAAACAGAAGGCGACTATCTGATTGAGCCTTCGGCAAAAGAAATCATTAATGCCGTGCTAAAAAATTTAATCGAAGAAAAAATAAGAGGTGCTGTCATAGATAGCGAGGCTGCCGAACACTCTTCACGGATGATCGCGATGAAAAACGCCACTGATAATGCTGAAAATATTATCTATAACTTAACATTATTACGCAATAAAATCAGGCAGGAAAAGATTACTTATGAGCTTTTGGATATGGTGAGTGCGAAAACGTCTGTTGAAGGAAATTAAGAATTGTTCTCGACTTCGCTCGAACAGTATTATACTTCGAGCGAACGAAGTGAGTCGAGAAGTGAACGATTAAAATTTTTATAAAAATTATATGAATGAAGGTAAGATTATTGCCATTAGAGGAGTGGTAGTTGATGTTAAATTTCCGGAAAAAGAAACTCCCCAGGTTTATGAAGCTTTAATTGTTGAAGACAAATTAATTTTAGAAACCGAGCTAATTCTAGCTCCCGGTCATATTAAAGCTTTAGCCATGGGATCGACAGACGGATTAAAAAGAGGAATGAAGGTTAAAAACACAGCTCAACCGATTACTGTACCGATAGGAGAAAAAACATTGGGAAGAATTTTTAATGTTCTTGGTGAAACAATCGACGAGAAAACTAAATTAACAGGATTAACTAGGCAATCTATTCATAAAAATGCTCCTACCCTTGCTCAACAGGCGGTTGAAAAAAATATTTTTGAAACCGGTATTAAAATAATTGACTTAATTGCTCCTTTTATCAAAGGTGGTAAGGTAGCGGTTTTTGGTGGTGCCGGTACCGGTAAAACCGTTTTAATCCAGGAAATGATCCATAATGTTGCCAAAGAACATGGCGGTGTCTCTGTTTTTGCCGGAGTCGGGGAAAGAAGTCGTGAAGGTAATGATCTCTGGTTAGAGATGAAAGCAACCAAAGTAATAGATAAAACCGCCTTAGTCTTTGGCCAGATGAATGAACCTCCTAGTAATCGTTTAAGAGTTGCCCTGGCCGGAATCACTATGGCTGAATACTTCCGTGACCAAAAAAACATGGATGTACTTTTATTTATCGATAATATCTTTAGATTTGCTCAGGCCGGCAGCGAGGTTTCTGCTCTTTTAGGAAGAATTCCTTCTGCAGTGGGTTATCAACCGACTCTCGCTTCGGAACTGGCTGCTTTAGAGGAAAGAATTACCTCAACTAATCGCGGTTCTATCACCTCAATTCAGGCCGTCTATGTACCGGCCGACGACTATACTGATCCCGCTCCTGTTGCCACATTCGCTCATCTTGATGCTTCTTTATCGCTTGACCGAGCTTTAGCCGAACAGGCTTTATACCCGGCAATTGACGCTCTAACATCTTCGTCAAGAGCTTTGGATCAGGAAATTGTCGGTGAGGAACACTATCAGGTTGCCAGACAGGTTTTAAAAACATTACAGCGCTATAAAGATCTCCAGGATATCATTGCTATTTTAGGTATGGAGGAACTCTCAGATGAAGATAAACTGACTGTTCAACGGGCGAGAAAAATACAGAGATTCTTAACACAACCAATGGCTGTAGCTGAGCCGTTTACTGGTCGGGCAGGAAAGTACGTTCCTATTGCTGAAACCGTCCAAGGATTTAAAGAAATACTGGAAGGTAAACACGATGATAAGACCGAGATGAGTTTTTATATGGTCGGCAACATCGAAGATGTTAAGTGACAGACATAAAACCTTGATTTGTCTGTCATCCCGAATTTATTTCGGGATCCTATTAAAATTTAGCGAGATGCTGAAACATGTTCAGCATGACAAATGTCTTTTTTACATCTCAAAATCATTACTCCAAAAAAGATTGTTTTAGAGGAAGAAGTATTTTCTGTTACCATCCCGACGACAAGCGGTGAAATCACAGTTTTACCAAAACACGAAAAGCTTTTTTCTATTATTACCGAAGGAATAATCAAAATCAAAAAGAAAGATGAAGAAGATTATCTATCAATAGGTGGAGGATACTTAGAAACAGACGGAAAAGAGTTGAATATTTTGGTCTCAAGGGCTTATGGACAAAACGAAATTGATGAAGAAATGATAAATCAGGCTACTGAAGAAGCAAAAAAAATTCTTTCCCAACCTGTTTCTGAAAAGGAAAAATCCGAAGCGATTTCCATGATGAGAAGAGCGATTATAGACACAAAGCTGCTTAAGAAAAGAAAACACAAACCTCTTTAAAATGTTAAAATAACCAAATCCGACAAATAAACAAATAAATGATTGAATAATAAAATGAAGAAATAAATAAATGTCATTTAATTATTTAATTATTTTTTTTATTTATATATTTATTTTCTCATTTGATTATTTGTTTATTTAAACATTATGGCACTTATTATAGTAGAGTCTCCTACAAAAGCACGCACGTTTAACCGTATTCTTGACCCAAAAGACTATTTTGTCTTTGCCACCATGGGCCATATTCGTGATCTTCCTACCAATAAAATATCAATTGATTACAGCAATAACTTTAAACCCGACTATACAATTATTAAAAATAAGGAAAAGATTGTCGATAAACTAAAAAACTTAGCCTATGAAAATAAAGAGATTATTTTGGCAACCGACCCTGATCGGGAAGGAGAATCAATTTCTTATCACGTCGCTTATCTATTGGATAAAATTAAGGAAAACTGGCCGGAAATAGAAATAAAAGACAAAGATCTAAAAAGAATTGTATTTCACGAAATCACACCCAAGGCACTCGAAGAAGCTCTAGAAAATCCCTTGACATTGAGGATTAACCTCGTCAAAGCCCAGCAAGCGCGCCGTATCCTTGACAGGGTCGTCGGCTACGAACTTTCACCTCTTTTGTGGAAAAAAACCGGAAAAAATTGGCTGTCTGCAGGACGGGTCCAGACAGTTGCTTTAAGGCTGATTGTCGAGCGGGAAAAAGAAATCAAAAATTTTAAAATCGAAGACTATTATCAGGTTTATGGTAATTTCACTAGCGAACACCCCCGGGGTGTTAACCAGGTAAATCCTGAGATTCACCCCGGGGGTGAGTTTAGGATAAAAGCTAAATTATTTTCTAAAGATAATGTCGACTATGAACAAAAAACTACTATTTCTCTTTTTACAGGCGATTACACCTATACTAAAACCACAATCAATAAAGACAATATTGAAGCTTTAAAGCAGGATTTACAAACCGATCAGTACCAAGTAACGAATATTTCCGAAGAAGTGATAAAACGCTATCCGCCGCCTCCTTTTACGACATCCTTATTACAGCAGGATGCATTTTACAAATTCGGTTTTCCCTCTAAAATGACGATGAGTCTTGCTCAAGGTTTGTACGAACGGGGACTGATTACTTATCATCGCACCGATTCATTTAACCTTTCTTCTTCATTTGTCTTTAAAGCCAAAGATTATATTAGAGAAACATACGGAGAAAATTATGCTCTGGAAAAGCCCAGAGGATTCAAGACAAAATCAAAGATGGCCCAGGAAGCTCACGAAGCTATTAGACCGACCCGTCTCAATCCCAATCTAAAAACAACCGAGAAACTGACTACTAACTACAGAAAACTATATAGTCTTATTTTCACCCGCAGCGTTGCCTGCCAGATGAAAGAAGCCGAAATCAAAGTCATAAAAATCAGTATTGAAGGAAGTAAAAAATACTTGTTCAAAAGCGAGACAGAACAGGTTCTTTTTGATGGTTTTTTTAAGCTTCTTAATCCTAAGTTTGTCGAAGCGAATAAATCTAAGCCCAATGTTCAAATCAATCAATCACTAGAACAAAAGTCGATAGAAGAAGAGTCATTGCAAACTAAACCGCCTCCTCGATACAACGAAGCTTCATTAATCAGGATTTTAGAGGAAAAAGGCATTGGCCGTCCTTCTACTTATGCTCCAATTATCTCTTTAATTCAAACGAAAAATTATGTGGAAAAGGACGGTCGATATTTTATACCGACGTCTCTTGGATCGACTATTTGTGACTACCTTTCCTTGTCATTTCCGAATTTATTTGACCTAAATTTTACCGCGTCAATGGAAGACGACTTGGATAAAATTGCCAACAACGAAAAAAATTATATCAGCGTTTTGAATGATTTTTATAATCCTTTTAAAATCAGTCTTGAAGAAAGAAAAAAAGATAACACTCCTATCAATATCGAAGACAAGGTTGAAGGCATTTGCCCAGAATGCAAGGGAAATTTAATTAATCGTTTTTCCCGCTTCGGCAAATTTATCGCCTGCAGCAATTTTCCTAAGTGTAAATATACAAAATCTATCCTGAAAACTGTTAAAGGGAAAAAATGCCACAAATGCGGGGGAGATGTTGTGGTAAGATATAGCAAAAGTAAGAGAAGATTTTATGGATGTTCTAACTATCCTAAGTGTGATTTCTCAGCGTGGAGCTGGGCCGGAATCTTAAATGTCAAAACCTCAATCTCAAAACCAAAACTAAAATCTTAAAACTAAAAAGATTTGAGATTTAAGATTTGGATTTGAAATTTATGATTTGAGTTTTGAGATTACTATGAAGTATATATTCATATCAGGCGGCGTTATTTCTGGAATCGGAAAAGGCATTACTTCAGCTTCCATTTCACTTCTTCTTAAGTCCTCTGGTTACAAAGTAACGCTTATTAAATTTGAAAACTATTTGAATATCGACGCTGGAACAATCAATCCAATTGAACACGGCGACCCTTTTTTGTGCGAAGACGGCACCGAAGCTGATATGGATATAGGTACCTACGAAAAATTTTTGGATGAAGAAATGGGTAAGGATAATTTTGTTACCATGGGGCAAATCTACCAGACGGTAATTGAAAGAGAACGACGTTTTGAATATAAAGGCGAAGATGTTGAAGCCATTCCTCATGTAACCAATGAAATTATTAAAAGAATTAACGATTTATGTAGGAAAAAGAAAGCTGACATTGTCGTCATTGAACTTGGTGGTACTGCCGGAGAGTACCAAAACGTTTTTTACTATGAAGCGTCCAGACAGTTGGCTTTAAAACAACCGCAGGACGTAATCCATATTCATGTTTCTTATGTCCCAACGCCAAAACATTTAGGTGAACCGAAAACTAAACCCACCCAACTTTCTGTCAAAACTTTAAACTCGATGGGAATTCAGCCTGATTTTATTGTTGCCAGGAGCGAACAGTATATAGATAAGAGACGTCGTGATCGTTTTGCCTTATTTTGTAATATACAGCCGGAAAATATTATCTCTAATCCAGATGTCAGAAATCCATACGAAGTTCCTTTGATTTTAGAAAAACAAGAATTAACGGAAAAAATACTCAAAAAACTTTATTTGAAGGTTAGAAAACCGCATCTTTTGGAATGGCAAGGTTTCATAAATTCAGTTTATCAAAAGAAAAATAAAATCGTTCAGTTAGCAATTGTTGGTAAGTATTTTGGTACGGGAGACTATCAGTTAAAGGATTCTTATGCGGCTCTTTTTGACGCTTTGGATCATGCTTCTTGGAAAGTAGGTGTTGAGCTTAAAATAAACTGGATCAATGCGGAAAAAGTCGAAAAAAATGGGGTAACAATAATTGGTAAGCCAGACGGACTAATTGTTCCTATAGGTTGGGGAGGGAGAGGGGCCGAGGGAATGATAACGGCTGCTGGTTATGCCCGTGATAAGAAAATTCCCTACCTGGGATTATGTTATGGTCTTCAGTTAGCAGTAGTTTCTTTTGCCCGTGACGTTTTAGGATGGAAAGACGCTAACACTTCTGAAAATGACCGGAAAACCAGCCATGATGTTGTTCATCTTATGCCCCTTCAAAAAAAATATATGAATCACCGCGCCTATGGAGGAACGATGAGGCTTGGATCCTGGAAAGCCCAAGTGAAAAAAAACACGATTGCTTACCAGATATATGGCACATCAGATATATCAGAAAGACACAGACATCGTTATGAGTTTAATGATAAATTTACTAAAGAATTTGAAAATAAAGGTTTAATTATTAGCGCTCGCTCCAATTTAGAAAATCTCTGTGAAATTATTGAATTACCAAAGTCAGTACATCCTTTTTACTTTTGTACCCAGGGACACCCTGAGTATAAGAGTAAACCGTTAAATCCACACCCAGTATTTGTAGCGTTTCTAGAGGCTTGTAAAGAGAAAAAATAAATGATAAAATAACCAAATCCGACAAATAAACAAATGAATGATTAAATGAATAAATGTATTTAATTATTTAATTTATTTTCTTTATTTATACATTTATTTGCTTATTTAATTATTTGTTTATTAATCATTTATAATGGCTAATTTTTTGACTTACAAAGATAAAACGTTTAAGGTTGGCGACACCTTATCAATCCATTATAAGATTAAGGAGGGCGACAAGGAAAGAGTCCAGATTTTTAAAGGTATTTTAATTGCTGTCAAAGGCGATTCACTGGAAACCAGAATGTTTACGATAAGAAAAATTACTCGTTCGGGAATTGGCGTCGAAAGAATTATCCCTTTATCCTCACCTTTTATTAACGATATTCTATCTATTAAAAAATCTTCTTATCAAAAAGCCAAGGCTTATTTTATCAGAGATTTATCAGAGCGAGAAATCAGATCTAAGCTATATCACGCCAAAAAAATCAAATGAGCCTTTACCAAAAACAGTTAGGTAAAATAGGCGAACAAAGAGCTGAAGACTACTTAAAAAATAATGATTTTACTATCGTTAAAAAGAACTTTCGTACTTATAGAGGTGAAATAGACATTATTGCTAAGAAACAGAACTGTCTATATTTTATTGAGGTTAAAACTAGATCTAATCTAAAAAAAGGCCAACCATGGGAAGCGGTTAATAAAATAAAAATTCATCATATAAAAAAAGCGGTTGATTATTTCTTATTGAAATACGGTTATAGAAAATATAAACTAAAGATAAGTGTAATATCGGTCTTATTAGGAGATGATGAAGAAATTAAGTTTTTCGATAATGTAGAATGTTAATCCGCCGTCGTTCAGTCCCGATTTATATCGGGATTCACTTTGGCGGACATAAGAAACTGTAAAACTCGTTATTACTCGTTAACAGTTTCTAATGAAGGGAGGTGAAAAAATATGGTTAATTTAGTTAACATTGTTCTCGTCGACTTTTTTCGTAGTTTAGGAAGTTTTTTACCTAATCTAATCGGCGGAATTCTTATTTTAATCGTTGGTTTCCTTATCGGGAGTATTGTCAAACACCTTATTTTGACAATCTTTTCTTTTTTAAAGATTGATAACCTTTTTCAAAAAACAAGAATTCTTGGCAAAGGACAGTTGAAAATCTGGATTGACGTGCTATCTGAAATTTTAAAGTGGATGTTGATTATCGTTTTTTTAATTCCGACTTTGGAGATTTGGGGATTATCTAGAGCTACCGCCGTTTTGAACCAATTCCTTTTTTACCTGCCTAATGTTGTAGTGGCTGTTGTTATTGCTTTTGTCGGTCTTTTGGCCGCTAATTTGGGCGCAGATTTAGTACACCATAGCGTCAAAACCATGGGGTCAACCTCAGCCAGCGGACTGGCTATCTTTACCAAATGGGCGATCACTTTTTTTACGATCCTTATTGTTTTGAACCAGCTTGGAGTCGCCCAAGATCTCGTAAGAATTCTTTTTACCGGTATTGTGACTATGCTGGCTTTAGCAGGAGGACTGGCTTTTGGTCTTGGAGGTAAAGACGTCGCGAGAGAGTTATTGGAAGAGTTGAAAAGGAAACTAGAATAAGTATTTAGTATCTAGTATATAGTATTTAGTATAGAGAGTATTTTTGTGGTAAAATATTTTTTTATAGCCGGGATGGCGGAACTGGTATACGCGCAGGACTTAAAATCCTGTGGTTGAATAGAC